>JAGWRJ010000351.1 GCA_028869725.1 Alphaproteobacteria bacterium
AAAATCCATGTATGGATGCCCCCGTTCGCGCAAGATGTTTTCGAACGGCATGGTCGCGTGATCGGGGTGCGGTCATGTATCAGGCCTTGAAAATGCGGACTGTTATGACCGCTGGCCGGTATGGAGATACGCGGGTCTGCTGCACATCACTCAGGCGAGCTGAATGCTCCGTGGATTTTGCTGCTTCCCAAGACCCGGATCTGACCGATCATTTGCCCTTACCGTCGTCGACCTCCTCACGCGCCTGACGCTCCTGTGCCGCCGCTCCGATCAGGCAGCCGCAGCGACAGGAACCTTGTAATCCTCGTCCTTTGTCAGCATGGCCCAGATTGACCGCGCCATTTTGTTGGCGAGTGCGATCGCTACGAGCATGCGAGGTTTGCGCGCCAGCATCTGATGGAGCCAGCTTCCCTGCGGCGCGCCCTTCCGGCAGGTCCAGCGCACAACGGCGATGGCGCCGATGATCAGCAGCCGCCGAATGTCGCGTTGCCCCATCTTCGAGGTCTTTCCAAGAAGCTGCTTGCCGCCGGTCGAATGTTGCCTCGGAACGAGACCGAGCCAGGCCGCGAAATCACGGCCGCGCCTGAAGACGGTCATCGGCGGAGCAAAGGTCTCGATCGCCATGGCCGTAATCGGCCCCACGCCCGGCATCGTTTGCAACCGGCGGGTTGTCGCTCCGCGCGCGGCTTCGTGAACCGTCGCCTTTTCGAATTCGGCAAGCCTCTTCGACAGCCCGTTGATCTGCTCAAGGAAAACGCGAGACAGCTCAATGACAAGAAGCGGAAGCGACGTCGTCGCTTCCTCGATCACTTCCGAAAGAACCTTCACATTCGCCAGCCCTTGTGGCGCAACGACGCCATGCTCGGACAAATGGCCGCGTAGCGCGTTGATCAGTTGCGTTCGCTGGCGCACCAAAATGTCGCGGGTACGAAACAGCATGGCGCGCGCTTGCTGCTCCTCGCTTTTGACCGCGACAAAACGCATGGTGGGCCGGCTCGCCGCCTCGCAGATCGCCTCCGCGTCAGCCGCGTCGTTCTTCTGCCGCTTCACGAAGGGCTTGACGTATGCCGGCGGGATCAACCGAACCTCGTGCCCAAGGTCGCCGATGGCCCGCCCCCAGTGATGCGCGCTCCCGCAGGCCTCCATGGCGACGACGCAGCGCGGCTGCTCGGCAAAAAAAGCCATAACCTTCTCGCGCGAAAGCTTCTTGCGGAACCCCACGCCGCCGTCGGCGCGGGCGCCATGCGCTTGAAAGGACCGCTTTGCAAGGTCGAGACCGATGATGCTAACCTTTTCCATGGATGCCCTCTCCGTTCGTGGGATGCGCAAACATCGCCACCTTGGCACATCGCGATGCCGTCAGGAGGGGGCATCCACTCCATCACACAGTGCTGACCGACAATGGCACGCACTTCACCGATCCCGGCGGCGAGACCTGGACCCCTGTCGAAATCAAGCAAATGCTGGCGGAGGGGAAGCCCTTCCGGGCGCATGCGTTCGAGCATGCCTGCGCCCGCGCCGATATCGACCACCGGCTGACTAAGCCCAAACATCCTTGGACCAATGGGCAGGTTGAGCGCATGAACCGCACAATCAAGGACGCCACGGTTAAGCGCTACTTCTATGAAACCCACGCCGAGCTGCGAACGCATCTCGCCGACTTCGTCACCGCATACAATTTTGCGCGGCGATTGAAGACGCTCAAAGGCCTCACGCCTTACGAGTTCATCTGCAAGCTCTGGACGAAAGAACCTGAGAGATTCATACTCGACCCGCTCCACCAGATGCCGGGACTAAACATCTAAGTCCTGGGAGAGGCGGCTTTTCTTCAGGGGGATGCCGCCTCCGAGCCGAGAGTGTTTCGGCTCACCTTGTCGCTTTCCTGCTGCGGTCATTGGTCGGCATGCTACAGCTCGCCAAGCGGGCACGCTTCAATACCCACTTTACCTAGACTTCGTCGACGTGGTTCAATTGTTCAAATCGTTCTTCGCCAATTGAACTGAGAATCTCATCCTATTGGCGGCTTTGCTCATTTAATGAAGTGGTTGATGGCATAAGCGCTTATCTGGCCGATCAGCCGCGTCCGAACTACCGGGGGTGTTCATGAACGATCAGCCACCTTCCATGCTCGAGGCTCAAAAGATCGTCGCGAGCTGGCCCAGCATGCCGTCTGCGTCATCGGAAGAGGACGCGGGGTCCATCGATCTGCTCGACGCGTTGTCCCCGCTCTTGGAGCAGGCCCCAGCTGAGTTGCGCGCTGCCCTGCTGAGCGGCGATCCGCAGGCGCGCGGCGCGATGGCGGCGCTTCGAAAGCTTTTTCCGGACATCCTTTCGGGGGTGATTGACGCGCTCCGGGAACGTGTGGGAGCGGGCGACTGTCAGGGGACTCTCGAGCGAATCCCGGTGTTGGAGGCGCTCGGCCGCGCGGCCGGCAACGACTCGGCGCTCGGCGAGGCCGAATATCTGCGCGGATATGCCTTCCGACGTTTAGGGCAGAAATACCGAGCGATTGACGCCTACCAGAAAGCGCTTGCGCATGGAGGGGACATCGCCTTCCGCTCGCGCACCCTGGACCGGCTTGGCAACCTTCAGATCGAGGTGGGCGCGTTCGATGACGCTGAGGCGAGCTATGAAACTGCCTTAGGGATCGAAACGGATCCTGGCGGACAAGCGGCTATCCTGCGCAATATCGCCAATGCTAAGCGGTGCCTGGGCGACTTTAGCGCGGCTGGTGACGCCGATCGTCAGGCCGCGATCCTCTGTGGAACGTCTGCCAAGGACGGCTATGCCCTGGACGCTGCTGCCCAGAGCTTCTCGGAGATCGGCGACCACCCTTGGGCGCTCGAACTAAATAGTCGGGCCAAGAGCTGGTTTGAAAAGAACAGTCCGGTGGGACTCCCGGTCAACGCCGAGATTCGCGTTGCCCTGTTGCACAAGGCCGGACGGCCGCGGGACGCGGAAGCGCAGTTCCGAGTGGCGCTAGGACTATTCGATGTGCAGGCACGTGCGACGATCGACGCGGCGCATTACGTTGAAGGGTGGCGGCAGGGCGTCGCCGTGCGTGTGCCCCCCTATTCCCCGCTGATGCTCGCCTACGCCTTAGCCACAAAGACCTGCGCGGCGCCGGCAGTTCAGCAAGTGATTGCGAATGCGCAAAAGGCGGGCGATATCGGCTTGGCTCTACGCGCAAGGGCGTTAA
>JAGWRJ010000352.1 GCA_028869725.1 Alphaproteobacteria bacterium
CCGATACGCCAAGCAGCACCTTCAATATCGGTGCCTATTGGACACATGTCGTGGACGGCTTCGTCCTCAAGCCCCGCGCCTGGTATCAGTTCGTTGGCTCGCAGAATGTGTTCGACAACAATGCGGGCATGCCGACCAACCAGAAACTTGGTTCGCATGGCGTGCTGAACCTCGCACTGGCAGCAACCATGCCGTCATCGTGGTATGCAGATGCTGCCAAACGGGTGACGCTCAAAGTCGAGGTGATGAACGTGCTCGACGACAAGTACAACCAGTTCGAATACATCTCGGCGGGTGGCTTGTACGGGACAGCAACCGGCGGCTATCCGATCGTCTATCCGGGTGCCCCACAGGCGGTCTATGCGACAATCGCGGTCGCGTTCTGAGCAGAGACGTGATGTGTAGCGGTTGAGTAACAGGCGGCAGTCATTCCCGGCACGCATGTGCTGGCAGACGCGATGACTGCCGCCGCCCGCGAACAAGCCATTCCATTCAGGCAGGATGGGCCCAGTTGCATCCAATGGGCCATCAGATGCAGCGTCATGATTGGCCTGATGCCGAGAGGTGTTCACGTTGAAGCGTCTGTCTGACCCTGTTTGCGGCCCGTGCAATCCATAACGCGGCGCAGAGCTGCTAGCGGCGTCAGCGGCCGTTGTTCTGGGGTGAGGTACGGATCACGAAGCCGGCCGCTTCAAGTTTGGTGCGGATTTCATCGGCGTGGGCGGCGTCACGGGCCTCTATGGTCATGCCAAGATCGGCAAGCTTGGCACTCATGTCGGTGATCATGCGATTGTGGCTGACCTCAAGGATGTTGCCTCCGGCCTCGCCGACCAGGGTCGCGATCCGCGCAAGAAGTCCCGGGCGATCCTCGATTTCAACCACGACCGACAGAATACGGCCTTCCCGCGACAATTCCCGCAGGATCACATTGGACAGCAGGCGCATGTCGATATTGCCGCCCGACAGTACGATTCCCACCTTGCGGCCCTGAAACAGTGCCTTGTTGGCCGCGACTGCGGCGTAGGCGGCGGCGCCTGCACCCTCGACCACGGTTTTTTCAATCTCAAGCAGGCTTGCGATCGCCCGTTCGATCTCGTCTTCGCGCACGAGCAGCACGTCCTTGACGAGATCGGCGACGATCCGGCGGGTGATGGCACCGGGCTCTTTGACGGCGATGCCCTCGGCAATGGTCTGGCCCGCGCAGGGCAACTCCTTGTGGTTCAGCACATCATACATGGAGGGGTAGAGCCGGGCTTCAACGCCATAGATGTCGATGTCCGGCCGGATGGCCTTGGCGGCGATAGCGATGCCGGAAATGAGCCCGCCGCCACCGATGGGTACGACGAGAACGTCGAGATCGGGAAAATCTTCGAGCAGCTCGAGCGCCACCGTGCCCTGACCAGCAATGATGTGCGGATCGTCATAGGGGTGGACGAGGATGAGCTTCTCCTCTTCCACGAAGCGTAAGGTACGCTGGAACGACTGGCTGAGCGTTGCCCCCTCGAGCACGACACGCGCACCGAAGCCCTTGGTGTGCTTGACCTTGTTGAAAGGTGTTGCCTCCGGCATCACGATGGTGGCGGGGATGCCGAGCCGGCCGGCATGATAGGCGACACCCTGGGCATGATTGCCGGCGCTCATCGCAACGACGCCGCGCTGACGCTCTTCGGGGCTGAGCGACAGCAGCTTGTTGAGGGCGCCGCGTTCCTTGAAGGAGGCGGTGAACTGCAGGTTCTCGAATTTCAGATAGATGTCGCAGCCGGCAATCTTGGACAGTGTACGGGAATGATGCGCGGGCGTGCGTTCGACGGCATCGGCGATGCGCGCCGCTGCGGCGCGGATATCCTCGATCGAAATTCTGGGAAGATCATTGTGCGCGCCTGCGCTCGCCAGGTCGGCCACGTCAAACCTCCACCCGTTCGGCGCTCGGGCTGGTAGCAGCGGAGGGATTTGAACCCCCGACCAAGGGATTATGATTCCCCTGCTCTACCACTGAGCTACGCTGCCGCACTGCCAGCCAAGGCGGGGGTATGTAAGGGTGGGGTCCGGCCCTGTCAAGCGAGCCAGGGAGGGAGTGGCGAGACCGTTTGAATTTACCGGGTAATTCCCCTCGGACGCTGGAGAATTCCGTTGACTTGAGAGCGTCACCTTTGAGAGGCGCCCCAATGAATTCAGTGTGAATTTAGTCCGACTTGAAGGGCACACGCAGCGGCTCTCTGTCGCTGTCCGGCATCGCAGCCAACACCTCATCGGTTTAATTGACGGCTGGCATGTGCCGTGGCCCGGTTTTAGGAAGAGCCTTTGCCATTCTGACTCCAAATGTAAGGGGCCATCTTTCTCCTGGCTCATCCGAACTGCCTCCGGGTTACCTCTGTGCGCGCTATGGGTTCTCTTCAGCATGAAGACATTTGTCACCCTGCTTCGCTCTGCCTTTGGTCTGTCACCTAGCATCGCGAACCCTATCATATTTTTGAGCTTTCGCATTCGAGGCGTCGTCCCTAGAGATCTAAATGCTTCGCTTCGTGCTTCTAATTGAATCGTTGTGGTGGTATTCGTCGCTGCAGCCTCTGGACACGAACTCGCACGTCTTTAGGCAACAAGTCGCGCATTATGCGGCCAAAAGCCCGATAGGCCACTTAATCCAACCGGGGGCAATCCGGTAAAGGCTTCCGGTTGCTGCAATCTTGCTTCATGAATTTTGAAGTCGCCGCGAGCAGGCATTAGGTCATACCAGGTAAATTTTCTTGGTCATGCACTGGCTGCATCGGGTTAAGCGAACGGACATTAACGATTTCGAGCTGCTACCTGATGCGCAGGTTCTGCAGCCCACTGGAACAGCGCCATCTCAATATCAGCAACGCGCCAACCGGTCACATTATTGGCACGCGCAAGGGCGCTTTCTGGGCGCATGATTTGTCGTGCCTCGAGGCACGCTTGGACCCTCCCGAGGAAGTCCATATAGGTGCAGTACCCCTTAATGAGGCTGGCCTTATTTCCGTCGATGATTTTATCAAGTAGATTTGCTGCGCATAATGCCTTGCGTAATCGTGTGTCGAGTGCGCCATATCGATCCGGATCAAGGAACCGCAGTAATTTCGAGGCGTAGGTTAGCCCTATGCCGGGGAAATCTAATGCATACTTGATAGCCTTTTGAGGCTGGTCGAGGTTTTGCACTGTTTGATCGAGCCATGTGTATGCGTTTGCGGCCTTGCCACCAAAGGCGTCGTCAAATTTTTCGCGCCTACCGTTTTGACTTCCTCCCCACGCAAGCATGTCGCGTATTAGGTGAAGGCCGGCCTGTTCGGTGTTTGTATAATTCTGGCGCAGCCATTGGAA
>JAGWRJ010000034.1 GCA_028869725.1 Alphaproteobacteria bacterium
CCATCAAGCTCGCCGAAGCCGAGGGGCTCGATGCCCACGCACGGTCAATCGCAGCCCGCTTAAGCGAACGCTGAAATGGCCGACGACGCTTTCCGTATAGCTGCCATCGAGCTCGACGAGCACTCGGTGGTTCGGCGCACCCGGCAGATCGAGCAGGAGCGTGAGATTGCGATCTATGACCTGCTCGAAGCCAACTATTTTGCTCCGGTTGACACGAGGCCGGGGCCCTATCACCTGACCCTGTCGCTTTCGGAAAACCGTCTTGTACTCGCCATCCGCCATCTCAGCGAGGACCAGGGCGAACTCAAGGTGATGCTGTCGCTCACGCCATTTCGACACCTTATCAAGGATTACTTTCTGGTCTGCGAGAGCTATTACAAGGCGATCCGTAATGCTCCGCCGTCTCAGATCGAAGCCCTCGATATGGGCCGACGAGGCCTGCATGATGAGGGCTCGTCGCTGCTCAAGGAGCGGCTTGAAGGCAAGATCGAAATCGATTTTGACACGGCGCGGCGGCTGTTCACCCTGATCTGCGTGCTGCATCTGAGAGGCTGACGGCAATGCGCGGCCCTAACGGCGAGGAACTTCCGGGCGCCGTACTTTTTGCCTGCACGCTCAATTCGGTGCGCAGCCCCATCGCTTCAGCGCTGATGCGCCATCTGTATGGCAAGTTCGTCTATGTGCGCTCGGCAGGGGTCAGGATCGGAGAGGTGGATCCATTTGCAGTTCAGGTGATGGAGGAGATCGGAATCGAACTGGGGACACACCGTCCACGGCGATTTGAGGACCTCGAAGATGAAAGCTTTGATCTCGTCATCACTCTGTCGCCGGAGGCCCATCATCGTGCCCTCGAACTGACCCGCACCTCAGCTGTTGAAGTCGAATACTGGCGTACGCTCGATGCCACCGCCTATGAGGGAAGTCGTGAGCAGCGCCTTGGTATCTACCGCGACGTGCGCGATGACCTGTTGCGCCGGATCCAGGCACGCTTCTCGGTCGGACGTGCGGCAGACGCCTGAGGAGGCGCCGTAGCCCCCTTCGTTCTGATTGGCTTCTGCCCGCGTCCCCGTTCGCTGGGGGGGGCGGGCCCGACAGGGCCTTGCGGGCGGACGAATGGACGCGGCTCAGGCGGCAGGGGCGGGGAAGTTTTGAGGCTTTCCTTGCTTTTCGGGCGGTTCGGTGCATTCTCCCGCCCGGTCTTACGACAATCGCCAGAGGACGAATGGCAAAAGAAGAGCTTTTGGAATTTCCGGGAACGGTCAGCGAACTGCTGCCCAACGCCACTTTTCGCGTGAAGCTGGAGAATGGCCACGAAATCATCGCCCATACTGCCGGCAAGATGCGCAAGAACCGCATCCGTGTGCTCACGGGAGACAAGGTTCTGGTCGAAATGACGCCCTATGACCTGACCAAGGGCCGCATCACATACCGATTCAAATAGGCCATGGCGCGGCTCCCGCTCGTGCTGGCGAGCGAAAGTCCCCGCCGCCGCGCCTTGCTGGCCCAGGCCGGAATCACGCCGGACCTTATTGTTCCTGCTGCCATCGACGAAACCCCACACACGGGCGAGGAGCCCAGGCCCTATGCCATGCGCATCGCCAGGGCCAAAGCCGAGCGGGTGGCAGCACAGCATCCGGACAGCCTGGTGCTTGCTGCCGATACGGTCGTCGCCTGCGGGCGCCGCATTCTGCCCAAGGCGATGAACGCGGCGGAGGTCTCTTCGTGCCTGCGTCTGCTCAGCGGTCGCCAGCACCAGGTGATGACGGCGGTCGCACTGGCGGGGCCCGATGGTCGGCCAAGGACCCGCTGTGTGCTGACCCGTCTTGCGTTTCGTCGCCTGTCGGGGGCCGAGATCGCGGCCTATGCCGCAAGTGGTGAGGGCATCGGCAAAGCTGGAGGCTACGGACTGCAGGGGTTTGCCGAAACTTTCGTTCGGCGAATCAATGGCTCCTATTCGAATGTGATCGGCCTGCCTCTCCTCGAAACCTGTGCTCTGCTGGAGGGGTGCGGTTATCGGCGCACGTGCTAGACTGGTCTGGCTGACATTGCCGATGTGACCAATGGATAAAGAAGTCCTGATCAATGCAGGCGCAGGGGAGATCCGTGTCGCCATCGTCGAGGACGGCTGTCTGCAGGAGCTATTTCTCGAACGGGTGATCGGCCTTGAGGACGGGCTCCTCAAGAAGCGTCAAGAAGGCCGCCATGGCCACAGCCTCATCGGCAACATCATCCTGGGCCGCGTCCAGCGTGTGCTGCCGGGCATGCAGGCGGCCTTTGTCGATGTCGGACTTGGACGGGCAGGCTTTCTTGGCGCACGCGAAGCGCGCTGCCTTGCCGATCTGCCGGGTTTTGATGACGAACGGGCGCCCAAGATCAGTGACTGCGTCCGCGAAGGCGAAGAAATTGTCGTCCAGGTGGTCAAGGATCCCATTGGTGACAAGGGCGCGCGGCTCTCGGCCAATGTGACCATCCCGGGCCGGCTGCTCGTCATGGTGCCCAATCAGCCAGGCATCGCCCTGTCGCGCCGGATCGAGGATGAGGCAGAGCGCATCCGACTCACGGCTCTTGGTGACACCATGCTCGCGCAGGGTGCCGACACGCTCGTGCCCGGTGCAGGCTATATTCTACGCAGCGCCGCGATCGGCTGTGAGCTGCGCGATCTGCGCGAAGACGCCGAGCGGCTGGCGGAGGCGTGGCGGCCAGTGATGGCGCGTCGCCAGCAAGTGCGTGCGCCCGCCACGCTCTTTCATGATCTTGATCCCATCGAGCGCACCATGCGCGATGAGGTGGACGGACAGACCCGACGGGTCCTGATTGACGATCCGGCGAGCTTTGAGGCGGCGCGGTCCTATTGCCGGCGCACCATGCCCGAGGCCGAATCGCGTATCGAGTTCTGGCGTGGTCCGGGCATGCTGTTTGACCTCTACGATCTTGAGGATGAGATCGAACGGCTGATATCGCCGCGGGTGGTACTGCCTTCCGGAGGCTGGGTGACGATTGAAGCGACCGAAGCCCTGACGGCGATCGACGTGAATTCAGGGAGCTATACGGCGGCAACCGGACTTGAGGAGACCAGCCTTACCATCAATCTCGAGGCTGCAGAGGAGATCGGACGGCAATTACGGCTGCGCGGCATTGGCGGGCTCATCGTGATCGACTTCATTCACCTGAATGAGCCGGCCAATATCGAGCGGGTGCTTGAGGTTCTGACCCGCAGCCTGGCCCGCGATCGTACGCCTACCCAGATCTCGCCCATGAGCGCCTTTGGTCTCGTCGAAATCACCCGCAAGCGAATCCGCGATCCCCTGGTCAAACTGATGAGCGAGTGCTGCCGCCCCTGCCAGGGACATGGACGTGTGCGCACCCGTGAGAGCGTGGCGCTGGAGGTGATCCGGCGCATCGAGCG
>JAGWRJ010000353.1 GCA_028869725.1 Alphaproteobacteria bacterium
ATCGATGGCGGTCTGCATCTGGCATCAGGCGGAAATTTCTACCAGCTCAGCGCCCTCGGTGACGCGGACTGGGACAAAATTCGAGATGAGATCAAGGGCGCCAACGCCAAGGATAAGGTCAAGCGAGCAATGTAGCCGAATCGACCACCAGAAAAACCAATCTCTGGGCCTGGAATAAAATTGTTGCAATCTGTCTCACCGGAAGAGTCCCGTTACTCAAGAAACGGGGCTCTTCCTCATGCGCATCCGGCTGGTCAGCTCACGTAGCCCGGTCAGGGGATGTTGCGAATGCAACCCGTATGCCGGAACTTTCCCTCATCAAATCGTTTACGCCGAAAACGCCTGAATTCCAGTAATGCTGCGGCCCAGTATGAGGGCGTGTACATCGTGGGTGCCCTCATAGGTATTGACCGCTTCGAGATTAAGCACGTGACGAATAACGCCATACTCATCAGAAATGCCGTTTCCACCGTGCATATCACGCGCCTCTCTGGCGATTGCCAGCGCCTTCCCGCAATTGTTGCGCTTCAAAAGCGAGATAGTTGCAGGCGCAGCGCGGCCCGCATCCATTAATCGGCCAAGCTGCATCGCACCAGCAAGCCCCAACGTGATCTCCGTCTGCATGTCTGCGAGCTTTTTCTGTATCAGCTGATTGGCCGCCAGAGGCCGGCCAAATTGTTTGCGCTCCATCGTGTAGGTACGAGCAGCATGAAAGCAGAACTCTGCTGCGCCCATTGCGCCCCACGCGATACCAAACCGTGCCCGGTTGAGACAGCCAAACGGGCCAGACAGCCCGGAAACCTCCGGAAGCAGAGCGTCCTCATCGACCTGACAGTCACTGAGAACGATCTCGCCGGTCACGCTTGCACGAAGAGAAAACTTACCCTCAATTTTTGGCGTCGAAAAGCCATTGGCGTCGCGCTCAACGATGAAGCCCCGGATTTTTCCATCGAGCTTGGCCCATACAACGGCGATATCGGCAATCGGCGCATTTGTGATCCAGGTCTTTGCGCCGTTTAATACGTAGCCGCTGCTGGTTCGTTCCGCACGCGTGACCATACTGCCCGGATCCGAGCCATGATCGGGCTCCGTCAAACCAAAGCAGCCTACGAACTCGCCGCTTGCCAATTTTGGAAGATATTTACGTCGCTGCGCCTCGGAGCCATAGGCAAAAATCGGATGCATCACGAGCGAATTCTGCACGCTCATGGCCGAACGATAACCGCTATCCACGCGCTCTACCTCGCGTGCCACAAGACCATAGCTCGTGTAATTCAGATCGGCACCGCCATAGGTGTCGGGCAACGTGATGCCAAGAAATCCAACCTCGCCCATCTGCCGCATCAGATTTCGGTCAAATCTTTCATGACGGAAGCCGTCACGAACGGCTGGCATAAGTACGTCACCGCAAAATTCCCGGGCACTATCCCGAACAAGACGCTCCTGCTCCGAAAGTTCCTCCCCGAGGGATAACGGGTCAGACCAATCAAATGAATTATTTTCGAGCTTGGGAGGACGGTGAATCGACATGTCAGATCAATCCTGTTCTTGGAGAAACTCAACTACAGCCTGTTTGTATAGCTTGTCGCCTACCGCCGTCATATGGTCACGGCGTTCTATGGTGATGGAGCGTCCCCTGCGGAACGCTGCAGCCAATGGACCTGGTCGCCCAGTCAGCGTATCGGCACCACCACATACCACAAGCGCCTTTTGTGATATTTCGGCGAGCTGCGACGGTGGCCAGGTGATGCGGGTACCGCGCATGCAGGCCGCCAGTGCCATGCGATCCTTGCCCTTCTGATCCGCAAAGCGCCGGAACATCAGCCCCACGGGATCCACAATCGTGGCCGGGTCTTCCGCTTCCAATGCGTCTGCGACACCGGACAGGGTATTCTGCCGGTCATGGAAATAGGTCTCCCCGACCCCTCCCACGATCAGCCGCTCCACGCGCGAACCGAATTCCTTGGCCAGATGTATGGTCATGTAGCCACCCATTGAGTAGCCCATCACCACCGCACGTGCGACGCCTGCAGCATCCATGACAGCAAGCACGTCGCTCACACGCCGCTCCTGCGCATAGAGCGCCGGGTCATAGGGCTTGTCGCTTTGCCCATGCCCGCGAATGTCGAGTGCGATCACCCGCCTTCCAGCGGCCAGCAAGGTGTCATACCAGCCCGGCCCCCGCCAGTTCTGGAGACGATCAGAGCCAAAACCGTGGACCAACACGATCGGCTCCCCCTGCCCGATATCCTCGAAAGCAATCTTGAGCCCGTCTGGGGCTTGCACATATTCGGTCATAGCCGGCTTTTAACCCGATACCGACAGTTCGCAAAGCCAAGATCCCATGCTTAAGATGGGACGAATTGGCAGGACTGGGAGGCAGCAATAATGGCAATCTGGCTTTTGATCGCGGCAATCAACGGCTTTCTTGCTGTCGCATTTGGCGCCTTCGCCGCGCACGGGCTTGAGGGCCGCGTGTCCACTACAGATCTTACCATTTTTGAGACGGCCGTACGCTATCAGATGTACCACGCTATGGGGCTTGGTCTCTGTGCCTTTGCTGCCGACCGCCCAGGCATGGGGCGGGCAAATGACGCCGGCACCCTGTTTACGCTCGGGATCATACTGTTTTGCGGGTCCCTTTATCTTTATTCGATGTTTCACTGGCGACCGCTCGTTTACGTCACCCCGCTTGGCGGACTGGCTTTTCTCGCCGGTTGGGTCATGCTTGGCTGGGCAGCATACCCAAAAGGCTAGTTAGGAGGACGGGATGGCAACTTTTCCAGAGGCACGCCTTATCAACAGCAACGGTATAGAGCTGGCGGTCTATGAAATGGGCCCACCTGATGGTGTCCCGGTCGTGCTGTGCCATGGCTTTCCGGAACTTGCCTATAGCTGGCGTTATCAGTTGCCCGCCCTGGCTAAGGCCGGTTACCGCGTAATCGCTCCGGATCAGCGCGGATATGGTGGCTCGTCACGGCCACCAGCGGTCGAAAGCTATGACATACAACACCTGACAGGCGATCTTGCCGGCATGCTGGACGCTCTGGCCATCGACCGCGCCATCTTTGTCGGCCATGACTGGGGCGGTTTGGTGGTGTGGCAAATGCCGCTTTGGCATCCCAGCCGCGTGGCCGGAATCATTGGTCTGAATACCCCCTTCCTGCCCCGCCCTCCGGTCGACCCCATCCAGGCCATGCGGGCAGCGTATGGCGACAACATGTACATCGTATTTTTCCAGAAACCCGGAGTGGCTGACGCGCTCCTGGCAAAGGATGTCGCCAGAACATTCCGCTTCTTCATGCGCAAGTCGGGAATTCGCGCTGTCGATTACGCAAAGCTTCCGAAGGAGGCACGAAATCTCGAACTCGTGCATGCTCTTGGTGGAGATGAATCCGGATGGCCCGGCGAACCGCTTCTAAGTCCGCAGGATCTGAAATTCTTTGTCGATACCTACGAAAAGACTGGGTTCACCGGCGGTATAAATTGGTATCGTAATTTTACCCGAAATTGGCATCTGAGCGAGAAGCTGGTTCAGCAAATTGAAGTACCGGCGCTCATGATCATGGCGGAGGATGATGTTGTCCTGTCTCCTGCCATGGCTGAAGGCATGGAGCACTACGTGCCAGACCTGGAAAAGGTTCTGATCAAGGCTTGCGGCCACTGGACCCAACAGGAAGCCCCCCAGCAAACTAATTCCGCCATGTTGGACTGGCTTCAGCGGCGCTTTCCTACTCGTTGATCGCAGACAATGGGCGCAATGTTTCCATATCCAGTCATTAACGGTCTCATTTCGAATGACTGAACAGGCCCAGACTTCGCTCAATTTTTCGTACGCAGACCCCACTGACCCGTGGATCAAACGCGTCATCATCCGCACGATTGAACGGATGACTGGACAGCCGTTTCTAAAATCACTTTACGACGATCACATCGTCAACCCCGTTCCAGGAGAAAGTTTCTGGGACTCGGCGGTCCGTCGCCTCCAATTAAATATTGTCACCAATGAAGACGGTCTTTTCCGGATACCGCAGACAGGTTCGCTTGTCGTCGTGGCGAACCATCCATTCGGCGTACTGGACGGGCTTGTCATCTGCCATCTTATCTCTCGCGTACGCCCCGATTTTGTCGTCCTGACGAACGCGTTGCTCACCCAAGCCGAGGAACTAAGGCCATTCCTGCTGCCTATAGATTTTTCCGAAACCAGAGAAGCACTCTCCGTCAACCTCAATTCCAGAGCAGCTGCAAAACGTCACCTCATCTCAGGTGGGTGCCTGATAGTATTTCCTGCTGGGGGCGTTTCCACGACGCCACGACCGTGGAACAGAACCGCCATTGACGCTGAGTGGAAGAAATTTACCGGCCGGCTCATACATCAATGCCGGGCTCCTGTCGTACCAGTTTATTTCGCCGGTCAAAACAGCCGGCTGTTTCAACTGGCCAGTCATATCTCACTCACCTTACGCCTTTCCCTGTTGTTCAAAGAGGTGCACGATCGCATTGGCAGTGACATCCATGTCCAGATTGGTGAAGCAGTTCCCTTTGAGAACCTGCCCACCACAAGTGATCGGCGAACATTCATGGATCAGTTACGAAGCATGACGTACTCACTCGGCAGTGAACTACGGAATCCTGATAAGATCAAAAATAGCACGAGGATGGTCTGATGCGGGTCGCCTTATTCGTTACCTGTCTCGTCGACATGATGCGCCCGTCAATTGGATTTTCCGCTATCAAGCTGCTGGAGCACGCTGGATGTGAGGTAGAAGTCCCCTTAAATCAAACCTGTTGCGGCCAGCCGGCCTGGAATTCTGGGGCGGATGCGCATAGCCGGGAAATTGCCCGCCGCGTTATAGATACCTTCGTTGATTTCGACTATGTGGTCGTGCCATCGGGATCGTGCGCAGGAATGATCCGTAACCACTATCCTGAAGCGCTTAAAGATGATGCTCCTTATTATGCACGCGCCTTATCGCTCGCGAAGAAGACATATGAGCTTAGCCAGTTTCTGACTGACATCGCTGGAACCGTCGATTTCTCGGCACGATGTAAGGCAATAGCTTGTTATCATGACTCATGTTCTGCACTTCGCGAAGTTGCTGTTGGTGATGCCCCCAGAACACTACTCTCTCAGGTCGAAGGACTGGAACTAAAGCCCTTGAAAGACGCCGAAATATGTTGCGGATTTGGTGGGCTCTTCAGTGTCAAATATCCGGAGATTTCGGAACGGATGGCTGACGACAAGCTGTCGGACGCCAAGAACAGCGAGGCCACCCTCGTCATAGGGCCAGACCTTGGTTGTCTGCTCCACCTTGCCGGACGCGCCGCCCGCCGAGGGGATAACCTGAGGTTCCGACATATCGCCGAAGTCCTGGCCAATTGCCCCCTTCCCCCGATTGGAGAGGGAGTATGACACAAGATCCGCTTGCCTTCCACGAGGCGTCAAAGCGGGCAATTCACGACCCGCGGCTCAAGCAGGCTCTCGGACGGATCAAGGGGCACTTCCAGCTTGCACGGCGCTTTGCGTCGATCGATTTTCCGGAGTTTGAAGCCTTGCGCAGTCAGGGTGCAGCAATACGGGAATACTCGATCAACAACCTGCATACTCTCTTGAGCGAATTTGAAAGCTCGGTAACGGCGCATGGCGGCAAAGTACACTGGGCGCGCACGGCCTCGGAGGCATGTCAGATTGTCACTGACATCCTGAAGCTGTCCGGAGCGCGTCGTGTGACCAAGGGTAAGTCCATGGTCAGCGAAGAGATCGGCCTAAATGAAGCACTTCGAACCCACGGCATCGATCCGGTTGAGACCGATCTAGGAGAATACATCATTCAGCTTCGGCATGAACCGCCCAGCCACATCATCGCTCCTGCGTTTCATCTCAACAAGGAGGACGTCGCAGACACCTTTCGAGGTGCGCACAAGGCATTGGACCCGGAGCGCAATCTTTCTGATCGCAGTGCACTTGTAAGTGAAGCTCGTGTCATGCTCCGCGCGGCATTCGAAAGTGCTGACGCCGGAATTACAGGAGCGAATTTTCTTACAGCGCGTGAAGGCGCAGCACTAATTGTTACGAATGAAGGTAACGGAGATCTGACACGACTTCTACCACGTACTCATATCGTGGTAACCGGCATTGAAAAGATCGTGCCGGATCTTGACGCGGCTGCAGTGCTATTGCGCCTTCTGACGCGCTCCGCCACTGGTCAGCCGATTACTTCATACGTCAGTGTTATGAGCGGGCCGCATTCGGATGAGATGAAGGATGGACCACGTGAATTTCACGTGGTCCTTGTTGACAATGGGCGAACACGTCTGCTGGGCACACCAGCCCAGGCAACGTTACGCTGCATACGTTGCGCAGCATGTCTTAATCACTGCCCTATTTATGGTGCGGTTGGTGGCCATGCCTATGGCGCCACATATCCCGGGCCCATCGGCGCCGCCCTAAACCCCAATCTGTTAGGCATATCCGAAGCACATCATCATCCGAATGCGTCTACGTTCTGCGGGCGCTGTGCGGAAGTCTGCCCAGTAAAAATACCGCTACCCACCATCATGCGATACTGGCGGGCCCGAGAATACGCTGCCGGCCTGCCACCTTTCTCCTACCGCGCAGGCATTGGACTATGGGCCTTCGCCGCCAAGCGACCCGTTCTCTACCGGCTGGCCACGAGACTGAGCAGCCGCCTCCTGAAGCTTATGGCAAGGAACGGACGCATTCGGGCGCTGCCTCTGGCCGGAGGATGGTTCGCGGTCCGGGATCTTCCGCAGCCGGAGGGCAAGACCTTCCTGGAGCAGTGGAGGGCATCATGACCGCGCGGGACGACATTCTGCGGGCGGTAGCGCGCGCCAATCAGTCTCCGGGACTGCCACCGGCGCCTTATACCCTGGC
>JAGWRJ010000354.1 GCA_028869725.1 Alphaproteobacteria bacterium
CCGAGCCAAGTGTGACAATGACACCGAGCAACACGGTTACCACCAGAGGAACAAATTTCAGCCGAAAGCGCGGCTCGGTCTCGACAGCAGTCATGCGTCCCGTTTACCCGGCCTATCGCGGCCAGTCTTGAACGGATTTGACCCTCAATGAGGCGGTCTCTTGTGTTCGCCCACGCCGTTATTACTCGCCAGGGAACCGGCCGCCCTGCAGTCCCCGGTGCATCATGGGTTGGGTTCGTGCCACTCGGATACGCGCCGGTCTCTATCGCCCCCGAAATACGGGTTCACGCTTTTCGACAAACGCCCGCGCCGCCTCCCTGTGGTCTTCAGTCTGAGCGCAGTGTACGTGATGGGTTGCTTCCAGATCCATGCAGTCGAAGAGATCCCCGTTCAACGCGCGATTGAGGTTTTCCTTCATGTAACGATAGGCAATACGGGGACCTGAGGCCAACCTGTGAGCAATCTGACTGGTTCTTTCTGCGAGTTCGTCAGCTGCACACACCCAGTTGGCAAGACCAAGGTTCAGAGCTTCCTCTGCATCGATCCGGTCGGACAGATAGTAAAGCTCGCGGGCTTTGGCGCTTCCCACCAGCTTGCTCAGGAAGTAGGTACCGCCATAATCGCCCGAAAATCCCACCCGTGCGAACGCCGTCGTCATCACCGCACCTTTGGCCATAATGCGAAGATCGCACGAAAGCGCCAACGACAGGCCGGCACCTGCCGCAGCTCCAGGCAATGCGGCCAGCGTCGGCTTGGGCATAGTGTAAAGCTTGCCGGCAGTGGCGCGCTGGTTGATGCGCTGCCGGTGAATGGCCTCGTCGATAAGCCGGTCGCTGCCACTACGCCCTGCCATGCCCTTGACATCTCCACCGGCACAAAAGCCCTTGCCTGCGCCGGTCAGCACAATGCAACCGACGGTCTCATCAATCTCCGCACGGGCAAGCTGTTCGGCGAGAGCTCCATTCATTGCAGCGCTCAGCGCGTTGCGCGCCTCGGGCCGATTGAGCGTTAAGGTGAGAACGCCGTCTTCGAGCGTGGCAAGAAGATCATTTGTTCCGGTGTCGATCGTCGCCATCCTGTCCTCCAATGTCCGTGAAGGAACAGCTGAAGCCAGATTGATGTGCCTGTCAAAGGTGGAAGAGCTCAGCGCCGCCGCCGTACACTCCACGCCAGCCACACCGCGGGAGCGACGAACATCCCAGCCATGTAAAAGGGGGCATCGACGCCCATGGCGGTAAAGCCAATGCCAAGTGCAAATGGCCCCACTACCCGTGCCAGGGCGCCCATCGCGTTGTTAAGTCCGAGATACTGGCCCTGATGCTCCCACTCCGCATTGCGCGAAATGATTGCCGCGACATTGGGCCAGGCAATCGATTGCCCAAAAGCTGCAACTGCGAGCAAAGGCACAGTCATGACGGCGCCGGTCGAAAACGTCTGACCGATATAGCAGCATGCGGTCAGTGCCATTCCAAAGGCCAGCACACGAGCCTCACCAAAGCGTCGTGAGGCCGGGCCGATGAGCACGATCTGGCAGAACGCCGCAACGATTCCCACAACGGCATAGGCACTGCCAACCTGCCGCGGACCCCAGCCAAAGCGCGCCTGGGTCCACAGACCAAAGATGGACTCCACGCCGGTGAATGCGCAGCCGGCCACCAGGGTGACGAGCATCGACCGACGGATCAGCGGGTGGCGCGCCGCCTTTCCGGCAACCGCCCAGCGATTCGGTTTCTGGATCGGATCCGGTGCCTGGGGAGTGCGGCTCTCACGAACGAAGAGCACCAGCATCAAGATGCAGATGGCCGAGAGGCCGGCGCAGGTGAAGAGGGGCGCCTCAAAGCCGGTATGTCCGAGTTGCGGACGGGCCAGGAGCCCTCCCAGCGCTGGCCCGACAATGAGCCCGACATTGTAGGCCGCGCCAAGCAGGCTGAGGCGACCGGCCCGATCCTCAGCAGGCGTGACATCGGCAATGTACCCCTGGATGACCGAGCCATTGCCACTCATCAGTCCACCCAGAATGCGGACCAGAAAGGCGAAGTAGATATTGGGAGCCAGCGCCATTGCAGTGTAGCAGGCGAGGTTACCACTCACCGTGGAAATCAGGATGGGCTTGCGGCCGCGACGGTCGGACAGCCGGCCCCAGAAGGGCTCGCCAAAGAAGGAGCCGATCGCATAGGCCGAAAAGACCAGTGCTATCTGCCACGCCGCGGCGTGAAACGATTTGGCGTAAAACGGCAGAAGCGGCACAACAATGCCAAAACCCAACAGATTGATGAACATGACCGCCAATAGGGTTGGCAGTGCCGCAGCGGAACGTGGCTGCTGCGGGTCAGCCGCGTTCTCGACCTCCCCGGCAAGCGGGGCGTCAGCCGAAAATGCGATGTTGGGGTCGGTGCTCATGATACTTCGCGCTATAGTCCGCCTTGATAGCGTTTCGGCGGGCGGGCGCAATCCCAATCCGCATTACCTTTGGAGGGCATCATGCGTGATTTGGGCAGAGCTGTTGCAATTGCGCTCGCCCTTGCCCTTGGGGCGGTTGCCTACGCCAAGGCGCCTGCAGGTACCAGCTGGCGCCCGGTGCCCGCCAGGGATCTTCTTTTGATCCAGACCCGCTACGGCCAGGTTGCGGTCGAGCTTGAGCCCGATTTTGCGCCACTGCATGTCGCCCGCGTGCGGGCACTCACCCGGGCGCATTTCTATGATGGACTGAGCTTTTACCGGGTTATTGACGGTTTTGTTGCCCAAGGCGGTATCGGCGAAGGAACCGCCGCCACGAAGGATCACCCCAAAACGGCGCGGCAACTGTCCCGTTGGCCCCCGCTGAAGGCTGAATTCGACGCTCCCGTCTCTGCCATCCATGCGCCTTTCGTCGCATCCGGCTCCCCCGATCTTTACGCACCAGAAGTCGGCTGGGTGAAAGGGTTTCCGGTCGGCCGCGATCTCAAAGAAAAGCGCGCCTGGATCCTGCACTGCCCGGGTACCTTTGCCTTTGCCCGCGACAACGGGCCGGACACGGCCACGACCGAGTTTTATATTGTCATTGGGGAGGCGCCGCGACGGCTTGACCGCAACCTCGCGGCCTTCGGGCGGGTCATCGCAGGCATGAAATATCTGCAGAAGCTGCATCGCGGTGACCCCAATATCGACCATGGGGTCATTGCCGATCCGGCCAGGCGCGATCCCATTCTGTGGATGCGCATGGCCTCACAGCTGCCGCCCGCTCAGCGTCCGCGCTATGAAGTCATGCGTGACACGTCCGCGGCCTTTGCCCGCTGGAAAGCCGCGCGCATCAATCCGGCGCCACATTTTTATGTCCGCGAGCCACCACCCATACTCGATATCTGTCTGTCAGCCGTGCCTGCCCGCCGCCTGAGCCCTTGAATTAGAAGGTCGCGGCCGTCCGGGCTGTCGCTGTTTCGTCACCGTCTGTGCGCTACGAATAAATCCTCTGGGGGGACCACATGATCAAATCCGTATTGTTTGCCGGCGCGGCATTCCTTGCCGTTATTGCTATCGGCGCAGGACATGCCGCAGCGGAAAGTAGCGGCGTTGAACTCCTGCCCACAGGCCAGCGCCTTACCCCGACAGCGGCCTCCGGCGCGATCTTTGAAAGTCTCAATCCCGACTGGAAGGATGCACCCGGATTTCGTGCGGGAATGGCGGTGACCACGGCGGTCAGCCATGACCATAAAACGCTCCTGATCTTGACCTCGGGCTTCAATGAGATAGCCGATGCGAGCGGCACCAAGCCGTTGCACCTCGGCGAATATATTTTCGTCTACGACATCTCCTCGCACACCCCGCGCAAACTGCAGGTCCTGACGGTTCCCAATACGTTTTCTGGCATCGTGTTTGCTCCCGACGACCGGCATTTCTACGTCTCCGGCGGCTCGGATGATGATGTTCACGTGTTCGCGCGCAAAAATGAACTCTGGCATGAAGACGGGCCACCGATCGCCCTCGGTCACGTCGCGGCCAACGCCATCCCCCAAAATCCCGGTGACCGTTTCAAGCCCGCCGCCGCGGGGCTTGACGTTACCGCCGATGGACAGCGCATCGTTGTCGCCAACTACAACAACGACAGCATTAGCGTCATCGACGTAGCCGAACGTAAAAAGATCGCCGAATTCGACTTGCGCCCGGGCAAGGAAAATCCAAAGCTGCACGGTGTACCGGGCGGTGAATACCCCCTCTGGGTGCAGATCAGCGGGCATACGGCCTATGTGTCGGCGCAGCGTGACCGGGAAGTCGATGTTGTCGACATCTCAGGTGCGCCAAGACTGATCACCCGCATCAAGGTTCAGGGCGTGCCCAACCGCATGCTGCTTAACCCGACCCACACCCGGCTCTACGTCGCCAGTGACAATGCCGATATTGTCTCGGTCATCGACACAGCGCAGAACCGTGTCATTGGCACCATCAATGCAGAAGCGCCACCAGGACTGATTGCCGGCAAATCCCATTTCGGGGGAGCCGCACCCAACAGCCTTGCCCTGTCCGCCAATGGGCACCAGCTTTTCGTCACCGATGGTGGTCTCAATGCCGTCGCCATTATCCGGCTGAATGCAGAGGGGCTCGGCCAGGTTGCGGGTCTTGTGCCGACCGGGTGGTATCCCAATTCGGTGAGTACCGCCGGAGGCATGCTTTATATCGTCAACGGACGCAGCGATCCCGGCCCTAATCCCCAAGGCTGCACACATAACAATTACGTGCCGATGAAGGCCTTCCTGTGCCGCGGCAATGGTCATTACATCCTGCAGCTCAGTCACGCCGGCTTTTTGACCATGCCGATACCGGATAGCCATGATCTTGAGCAGCTCACGGATACAGTCGCAGCCAATGACGACCTGAGAAGCCGGAGCAATCCGGCTGACGACCGGCTGATGGCGGCCCTACGCAGGCACATCAAGCATGTCATCTACATCGTCAAGGAGAACCGCACCTACGATCAGATTCTGGGGGACCTCGGTCGCGGCAATTCTGATCCGAGTCTGACACTGTTTGGCGAGCGTGTGACCCCCAACCAGCATGCCCTCGCCCGCCAGTTCGTCGATCTCGACAATTTTGAGGACAGCGGCGAAGTCTCCGGTGAAGGCTGGCCGTGGTCCACCGATGCCCGCGAAACCGATGTCGGGGTGAAAACGATCCCGATGCAATATGCCGGACGGATTTCGAACTACGACGTTGAAGGGCAAAACCGCAACGTCAATGTCGGAGTTGC
>JAGWRJ010000355.1 GCA_028869725.1 Alphaproteobacteria bacterium
AAATTGACATAGATAAAATGGCTCGTGCCGAAGAAAATCAAGGCCAGGCCGTAAAGCACTCTCGCGATGCGCAGACCCTTGTCGCCGGTGGCAAAACCCAGCCAGCGCCTGTCCCAGTCGGCCGCAAACCAGGCATACAGTACCCAGGCGCCCGCTACATACACCGCGGTCTCCGCAAAACCGTACCAGGAACCCAGCACCGTAGGCGCGGGGAACGCATCGGGCAATCTCAACAGCAGCAAGCTAAGCACGAAATACACAAGCAGCACGCGGGCCGCGAAAACGGCGGCGTGCCGCCAGAACAAACCTATGCCGCATGCCAGCGTGACGACGGCGCAGAGATACGCCAGCGCCTCGCGTGCAGGCAGGTCCTTGGGTATCCCCTGCCAGGCCGGGGCGAGATCGCCTTGGGTCAGACCCAGGATCCCGAGGGCGATCAGGGTCGCCGCAAACACCGCCTGACCCACGCTTGCGATACGCATTGTCCTATCCTCCGGCGGTATGCCAGTTCAGCGGGTGATCAGAGACTCGATAGGAGCGCTGATCCCTGATGACTATGAAAGCAGTATGAAAGCAGATTGAAGGGAGAAATGTTCTGAATATTTTCTAATTTTCTTCGCCCAACTGGAGTGCGATCTGCGGCTCCTGCTCCACGTTCACCTTCACCACGCGCAACCGCTCGCGGTATTCCTCCGCGATCTCGTCCAGCACCGGCAGTTCGGATTGGAGTACCTGGGCGCTGAAATTCAATGTATCCGTTTGGCTGCCGGGTTCATCCAAGAAGTTTCTCCTTGTTTACATTGTTGTTGTTTAACTGCTGCGTATGGTAAGAAGACGCGAGACCCCAGTTATTCGCTCTGACCCTAATTTGTCCGCTTGGGCATGGGACCGCCGTAGACCCGGCCGTTGACCAAGACCGTATGGGCGTGAATGCCCGGATGCTGCCGCCGGAAGTGCTGGCCAAGGTCCGGGTGCGCCGTTTCGACGGCGCCGACACCTGGAAGTTTCTCGACTAGCCACTCACCAAACTGAGAAGGATAATGCCTGTGTCTGGAACCAAATGGCACTTACCAAAATCTGAGGTTTCCATGTGGCGCCCCTTTGCACACTGCGTGACGAACGTTCGGCCAGGCCCCGGAGCAGCGGCGTCGCTGCTGCTGATGGCCTACAGCCGCTGGGCGGCGGCTGCGGGCACGGGACCGGCGGCGTTTCTCCATCAGCAGATGAGCGGGGCAAACCTTATCGGCGGCATCCTCTTCGGGTCGCTGGGGGTGGGTTATTTCATCTACGGCAAGAAACAGGGCAAAGTCGCCTATCTCGTATGCGGCGCCGCGCTCACCCTCTACACCTTCGTGGTCAGCAGTGCGCTGCTGGTGGTCGTGATCGGGCTGCTGCTGAGCGCCGGGCCTTGGTTGCTCGGACGCTTTTTCTAAACCCTCGTCGCTATTTATCCACCATCTCCTGCGACGAACCACGTTTTGTTGAACGCCATCGCGCTGTTGGACGGTGATTAATCCAGGTTCAGCTCGATAAAGGTCCGGAGCTGGGACTTGGAGAGCGCGCCGACTTTCTGGGCTTCAACCAAGCCGTTCTTGAACAGCATCAGGGTCGGCTGGCTGCGCACACCGAACTGGCGCACAATCTGCGGCTCCTGCTCCACGTTCACTTTCACGACGCGCAACCGGTCGCGGTATTCCTCGGCCACTTCGTCCAATACCGGCGCCATCGCCTTGCACGGTGCACACCACTCTGCCCAGTAATCCACCAGCACCGGCAGATCGGATTGCAGTACCTGTTTCTCGAAAGATGGTTGATTCATTGGATCAATTAGATCGATTCATAGTCACGAGTTGTCCTCGTTCATTACCGTTAACATCTGCGGACGACAGTGGTCTCTCCCCCGTTATCCCATCACAACGCCCAGATCTTGTCGTATGCCAAATGCGCTAAGTTAGCATGGCGTTTGCCGATCTTCTCTTCATTCCATACGTTCCCCCCGGTTCTGACCTCATTTACAAGTTGTCTAGAACCTATCTCAAAATCGTTTTAGCAGGATAACAATCGCTGCCAGCTGAACGAAGCCGAGGAAATTCACCGAGTAATATTCCCAACGCACCAGGAGTCGACGTTGCCATT
>JAGWRJ010000356.1 GCA_028869725.1 Alphaproteobacteria bacterium
CACTGCGACCGAGCCCACGATACCGATCGCATAGAGCCAGCCATAAATCCGTGAGCGGGCATGGTATTCCACAACGAGGACTGAAGCCCACGCAGCCAGCGAGAGCATCATCATCGAGTACCCGGCATAGAGCACGATCAGCCAGGCCGCGAGATAGTACGGACTGACCGAAGTTGTCTTGAGATAAAGCGCGGCCGTTGCCACCAGAAGTACCGGCATCGCAGCCATCAGCCAGGGCCGGTAGCGACCAATCGGGGTCCGCGTGTGATCCATCGCGATGCCCAGCAGCGGATCAACGCCGATGTCAAAGAGGCGGATGATGGCAAAAACGATCCCGACCGTGGCCAGGGGCAGACCAAGCGCGCTTGTGTAGTAGTTGGGAAGATAAACCGCGAGGGTGATGACAAAGGCACCGGTCGGGAACGATGCCAGAGAAAATGCCAGGAGCGAGCGTGGTGCCGCGGAGGCCTTTTGGGATCTGCTGCCGGACTGCGCCATGGGCTCCCTGTGCTTGCTGTGATGCCTTGTGCCGGCATCTTTGCTCTCGTCAACAGGAGCCTATAGGGATCTGAAGCCTCACGGAAATAAATAAGTCGATAGCCGCAGCACGCGGCCATCAGGCACAGCGTGACAGCGCAGAACTCCTATGCCGTGATTTCCGTAAGCCATAGCCTGCGCAAGGCCGCCTGTGGTTCCTCACACAATGCGCCGCGATCGCACGCAGATGCGCGGGACGCACCTTGCCCATGCCGCCCTTTACACGCGGTCGCCGCGCCGCGTGATTTCGGGCCAAAGCTGTTCCGCACCCAGGTTGGCAACCATGCTTCCCAGCTTTTCGGCCCAGACGCGTTCATTGCCGAACTCTCCCGACCAGGCGGTGAGACGGCGCGTCAGATGATGAAGCCCGAATTCGGCGGTGAAGCCGATGGCGCCATGGACCTGGTGCGCGGTGGCAGCGCCGATGCTCGCCGCACTGTTGGCCCTCAGCTTGGCGCAGGACACCTCAAAACTGCCCTCGCCCGCATCAAGGGCGAGAGCTGCCGCCTGGGCGGCACAGTTCACCGCGGCCGCTTCCTCAGCGAACACGGCAAGTGCCTGCTGTACCGCCTGAAACCGGCCGATGGGCTTGCCGAACTGGATCCTGGTGTTGACGTATTCGATCGAGCGGGCAAGCGCTGCATCAAGAGCACCCGAGATGAGGCAGGCGCGCGTGAAGGCACCAAGCATCATGACATCGCCTGGTTCACCCACACTCTCCACGATTGCGCTGTCGAAACTCAGGGTTGCGCGCGGTTCTCCGGCCGGATTGGACGTAGAGGTAGAGGATCTGGCCGCGCTGCGGGACAGCGCGATGAGCCGCTCACCGACATCGGCAAGGATCAGCACCGCATCTTCGCCCCAGGGCACAGCGCGCAGCGTTCCCGAAAAGCGGTTGCCCTCAAGCTTTCCCTCAACTATCGGAGCAAGTGTGAGAAGGCCGTCCACGCTGGAAAATCCGGCTCGGTGTGCAATGTGGGCAGCAAGCATTGCTTCGCCGAGCGGTGCCGCAAGCCCATGCACACCGGCAAGGCGCAGGACTGCTGCCGCATCGCGAAAGCTGCCGCCAAAACCTCCTGCGGCTTCCGGAACAAGCAGGCTACCAAACCCGCCCTCTTCAAGCCTGTGCCAGAGGCTGTCAAAAGCCTGGGCGCGGTTCGCGGCAAGATCGCGAAACAGACGGTCCGCAGTTTCGTTCAGAAGCTGTTGGGTTTCTGCCGTCATCTGAGGCCAAGCCCCCGTGCAATGATGCCGCGCAGAATTTCCCGCGTCCCGCCACGCAGTGAAAACGACGGAGAGATCTGCAACAGGAGCGCCAGTACGCCCATCAGCTCGCTGTCGTCTGACAGATCGGTAAGCCCGCCGATCCCCGCGAGGATGCGCCGGGGCAGGCTCTGCTCAAAGCTGTTGCCCAGATCTTTGACTACGGCCGCCTCCAGCATCGGATCCTGGCCCGCGGCAAGCTTGGCGGCTGTCGAGCGCGACATCTGGCGCAAGGTCCAGAGCTCGGCTGTGAACTGACCGATGAGGGCCCTTGTCGCTGCGTCCGGCGAAGGACCGGCAGCACGGATAAACTCAACGAGAAGCGCATAGCTCGACAGATAGCGCTCCGGGCCACTGCGCTCGAGCGACAGTTCCGCGGTAACCTGGGCCCAGCCCCCGCCTTCGGCCCCCAGACGCATGCTGTCAGGAACGAGCACGTCATCGAAAAACACTTCGTTGAAATGGTGC
>JAGWRJ010000357.1 GCA_028869725.1 Alphaproteobacteria bacterium
CAGGAGCTGCGATCTTGTAATCCGTCCGTGTGCAGGCAAGGCCGCGAGAAACATGTGCTCGATCTGACGCACCTGTGTCAGCATGCTGCTCACGCTGAGGCCCTTTTGGGTGAGCCAGTCCTGCACGGCATTGAAGCGGTAAAGGCCCGAGGCATCGAAGGTTGCACCGAGAAAGCGCGAGCCATCCAGCGCGTAATCGACGGCAGGTTTGCCGTCCTTGAGCGCGGAAAATCCGGCATACCAGCCTGTGTCGCGTGGGCGGGCGCCATAACCTGGCGGACAATAAAGAAAGCACACGCCTTCGCCGGCCATCGCGAGTTTATAGCCGCCGGCAAGATAGAAGCTTCGTTCTGCGATCGGCGCCAGATCGGTAGGGACTGCCATGAATGCGTGATATCCGTCGACCACAACCAGACTGTCGCTGTCGCGCACTGCATCGACGATGGTTTTGAGGTCCTGTACCAGATAGCCTGAATCGTAGAAAACCTGGCTGAAAAACACGAGGTCATAGGACGCGCCCGCGGCAGCTTCGGCAAAACGCGCAGGAAACGTGTCGAACGGTTCGGTCGCGATCCGCGTGACCTCGGCCATTCCCGCTTCTTCCAGCCTGGCGCACTGACGGGCGAAGCTCATGAACTCGGACGCTGTGGTCAGCACCCGCACCGGACGTGTGACATCAAAGCAAGAAAACAGCCGGGCCACAAAATCATGCGTATTGGGCGCAAAGGCAATGCGGGCCGGATCAGGAAGGTTCAGCTGGCGTGCAATATGGGTCTGGGCGGTGGGGATGACGGTACCAAAGATATGGTCCCATTTGCGATCAAGCAGTCGCGCCGCGTCGTCCCAACAGGCAAGCTGGGCGGCGCGGCTCGCATCCGGCCAGGGATGGTGACTGTGGGCGGCAACGTGCAGGGGCGCACCGTGCGCCCCAACCGATAGCGAAAAATCCTGTTTCACGGTGACGTTGGTCCGTTGGCAATATCGGGGTCGTGGATATGGGCTGCCTTCCAGCGCATGGCTACGCTGATGCGCTGCGCAGCCGATGGATGGTTCCAGAAGACGAACTCCTCGAGGGGACTGGGCGTCAGATCGTCGATGCCGGCGTCGAGCAGGAAGAACCTGGCGAACGCATCAGGCTGACGGGCTGCATTGAGCCCGAAGATGTCGGCCTGGGCTTCGATCGTTCGGCTCAATGTGTTGACCGCTGGTGTTGCGATCAGCATGTAGATGGCAAAGAGAGCGTAGAGCAGCGGCAGGCCGGCCGGATCGGTGATCTCGCGTACATTCCAGATCCCGCCGAACAGCCCGGTAAGTCCGCCAAAGCTGGCTGCCACAAAGCCAAAGCCGACCAGCAGAATGAGACCGAGCCAAGGCAATACCATCACGCTGTGGTCGAGTACGTAATGCCCCATCTCATGGGCGACGACGGCCAGAATTTCCCGCGTCGTGCAGCGCTTGAGCAGCGTGTCGTCGAGAGAAATTCTCGTCGTGCCGAACAGACCTGACACATTGGCGTTGAGCAGGTTGCTCTGCTTGGAGGTATTGACGACGAAGATGTGATTGGACGGAACCCCGTTGGCATCGGCGAGCTGTACGATGGCCGAGCGCAGTGGGCCGGGCTTGAGTGGCGTCGAGGTGTTGAACAGAGGCTGGATATAGACCGGGCTGATGAGCATCGCGAAGGCCAGAAAGCAGATGGCGATCACAGTGCACCAGATCCACCAGACGCGGGGCGCTGCACGAATAAGGCCGTACACCACCGCGATGAATATTGTTCCGGCGACCAGCTCAAGACCAAAGCCAATGCCGAATTCGCCCAGCCATTGCGCAAATGTGAGGTTGGAAATTCCATAGGCATGGCGGCGCAGAAAGTCCTCATAGAACGAAAGCGGAAACGTCAGCACCGTGAGGATGACCAGAAACTGGAAGGCGAAGATCGCCGATTGCAGGACGCGCGAGCGAGTCAGGCCTGCTGCCAGATCACGCATCTTGGCTGACAGGCGCGTGAAGAGAAGAAGTGCGCAGATCGCCACCGCGGCAAGACTGTCCTCCAGCATCAGCCAGTGATTGCCCTCGGCAAACGCTGCAGCTCTGGCCCGCTGTGCAGGGCTGACCTCGGCGAGATAGGCCTTCGTCGCCTGCTCTGCGTTGAACACGGAGTTTGCAGGCGGAGCAAGTGTACTCACTGCGACATGCTGGGTTGGTGCGGCTTTGGGCGGCAGAGCCTGGGCATTGGCTGTACCGCACGCTACCGCAAGAAGCAGAAATATGGCGGCAAGGCGGTACGTATGCATGGCGTTGGCCCCATCCCGATTGACCGGTGCGAGCCTAGCAGCGATCTGCCGCCGGTTAAACCTGGGCCAGTTCCTGATAGAGGCGCAGCGTGTCCGCACACATGCGTGTGCGGGTGAAGCGGGCGAGAATGTGGCGACGACCGGCTTCGCCCAACCGGGCGCGTCCCTCCGGCCCCATTGCCACCAGCTGGTTCAGGGCCGCTGCGAGCGCAGTCGCATCGCCAGGTGGGGTCAAAAGCCCGGTCTCTCCGGAAATGACCGTTTCGCGCGCACCGCCATGGTCGGTTGCGATTACGGGGCGGCCCATGGCGGCGGCCTCTGCTGCGACCCTGCCAAAAGCTTCCGGTTCGATCGAACAGGAGACCACGATGTCCGCGGCCATGTAGGCGCTGGCCATGTCGGAGACATGGCCGGCGATAATGACACGCCCGTCGAGGCCTGCACCCGAGATTGCTGCGCTGAGTTCCTCCTCATAGGCGCCGCGGCCTTGGGAATCACCGGCCAGCACTGCCTTCACTCCGGGCATTTCAAGCTGGGCCATGGCCTCGATCAGGATGCGCTGACCTTTCCAGCGAGTGAGTCGTCCTGGCAGCAACACCAGAATGTCGCGGGCCCCGATGCCCCAATAGTTGCGCAGGCTCTGTATGCGTCGCGCCGAAACGCGGGCCGGATCGAACACGTCCTCATCGATGCCACGCGGAATGGTGATGATGCGTGCATGGCGACGCGCATATTCCGTTTCGATGTGGCTTGCAGTGAACTGCGAGTTGGCGATCACGGCCTGGCCGCGGACCATGACCGAATTGTACCAGCGCTTGAGCGGGGTGCGGGCCGAATAGAAGCCATGATAGGTGGTCACGAACGGGATGTTCGCCCGTCGTGCCGCAATCAGCCCGCTCCATGCCGGGGCCCGCGAGCGGGCATGCACCAGCCTGACGTCATGGGTACGGATAAGCTTTTCGAGCACGCGCGCATTGGCCAGGATCCGTGCCGGTGACTTGCTTGCCATCGACAGCTTGATCAGCTCCGCGCCCTTGTCACGCAGTTCTTCTTCGAGGCGGCCGCCTTCGCTGGCCACCAGAGCCCGAATTCCGCTCTGCGCCAGTGCGGCCGCAACATCAATGCAGGTTCGCTCGGCACCGCCCGTGTCCAGACGCGGGATGAGCTGGAGAATGGCCGCGGTCATGACAGCTCTGCCAGGCCTTCGCGAAAGGTCGGATAGCGCAAATTTATGCCCAGGTCGCGCTTCATCTTGGCATTCCGCACGCGCTTGGATTCACCATAAAAGCTCCTTGCCATGGGACTGAGGCTCGCTTCGGCGTCGGCAAAGGGCTCGAGCGGCGGAATTGGAACGCCAACGAGCCGGGCGGCATAGGCTATGACCTCATGCTGTGCCGCCGGCTCATCGTCGCAGACATTATAGATGCCTTGGGCCCGCAGTGTCAGCGCAGCAAGCAGGGTCTCGGCGAGATCATCAACATGTATGCGCGAAAACACCTGGCCGGGCTTGTCGATCCGCCGCGCCCGCCCTTCGCGCAGGGCATCGATCGCACTGCGCCCCGGCCCGTAGATGCCCGGCAGCCGGAAGATGGCGCAGGGGCAGTTGATCGCTGTCGCCAGCGCCTGCCAGGCGCGCTCGGCCTCGACCCTGCGCGCCCCGCGCGCCGTGCTTGGCGCC
>JAGWRJ010000035.1 GCA_028869725.1 Alphaproteobacteria bacterium
CACGCAGCGAGCGTGTGCTGGAGTCACTGCGTGACCTCGCAAGTCCGCGCGCTCTCGTCATTCGGGACGGCGTGAACACGCGTATCGCCGGGCGCGACGTGGTGCCGGATGACGTGATCATCCTGACCGAAGGCGATCGCGTGCCCGCAGATGCTCTTCTTATAGGTGGCTACGACGTGCTGGCGGACGAGTCTCTCTTGACCGGCGAATCCGTACCCGTGCGCAAGAAGCCTGCAGCCAGTGACCCAGGCTGGGGAACCGCTGGAGGCGATGACCAGCCCTATGTGTTTTCAGGAACGCTGATCGCAAGGGGAACCGGGGTCGCACGGGTGGTGGCCACGGGGCTTCATTCCGAAATGGGCAAGATCGGACAGGCCCTGCATCGCATTCGGCTTGAGCAGCCCCGACTGCAGGCGCAGCTGAGATGGCTGGTCCGGGATTTCGGGCTGGTTGGACTTGTTGTGGCAGCCACCACCGTGATCCTGTTTGGCCTGCTCCGAGGCTCATGGCTGCACGCCATCCTTGGCGGCATCGCCATCGGGATGTCGGCACTGCCTCAGGAAATCCCTCTTGTATTGGCTGTGTTCATGGCCATGGGTGCCTGGCGGATCTCACGCGCGCACGTATTGACACGACGCGCACCTGCCATCGAAGCGCTGGGTTCAGCCACGGTTCTGTGTACCGACAAGACCGGTACGCTGACAGAAAACCGCATGCGCGTCGAATATGTCATTTCCGACAGCCATATCTGGAATCTCGCGGATGGCCTTCCGGGGCACAGTGCCGCCACGCAGATCCTGTACAGTGCACTTGGCGCAAGCGCCGCGATACCAACTGATCCCATGGATCGCGCCATTCACGACACCGCGGCCCTTCACTCATGGCGGCCGGCCGGCACCATTGTGCACAGCTACGGACTGCGGCCAGATCTCTTCGCGACCACTAATCTTTGGCGTAGCGGAACGGCTCCGGCGCTTGCGGCCTATGCCAAAGGCGCCCCAGAGGCCATCGCCGACCTCTGCCACGTCCCCGATGATGACCGGGCCCGTATGCTGCGCGATGTCGATGCCATGGCTGCCCAGGGCGTCCGCGTACTTGCGGTCGCAGAAGGCGGATTGGAAATCTCCGACAGCGTCTATCCTCAGTCCCAGCACGACATCGACTTCCGCTATCTGGGGCTTATTGGCTTTGTCGATCCGCTTCGCCCTGCTGTCGTAGACGCAGTCAAGGAATGCCAAGCCGCCGGAATACGTGTCATCATGATTACCGGGGACTATCCCGCAACGGCTGGCGCCATCGCCCGACAGGCCGGGATCGATGGCGCCGGAACCCTGTCTGGAGACGATGTTGAACGAATGGATGCAGCCGAGCTTGCCACCGCTGTAAGAACCACGAGCGTCTTTGCCCGCATTCGCCCCCAACAGAAGCTTAAAATAGTCGAGGCCTTAAAGCGTGATGGCGAGATCGTTGCCATGACCGGCGATGGTGTCAACGACGCTCCCGCGATGAAGGCTGCTCATATCGGCATCGCTATGGGCGGTCGCGGTACTGACGTCGCGCGCGAAGCGAGCTCCCTCGTCCTGCTCGACGACGACTTTTCCTCCATTGTCACAACCATAAAGCTTGGCCGCCGGATCTACGACAATCTGCGTAAAGCCATCCAGTACATTGTTGCGGTCCACATTCCGATCGCAGGCCTTGCGATCATACCCCTGCTGTTTGGCCTGCCGCTGATCCTGATGCCAATTCAGATTGCCTTCCTGGAAATGGTCATAGATCCGACATGCTCGATCGTGTTCGAGTACGAGGCCGAGGAAGCAGACGTGATGCGACGTCCGCCACGCAGACCAAATGCACCGGTGCTGTCAGCCAGCGCAATCGGCTGGGCCCTGGCTGAAGGCGGCGTCGCACTGCTCGTCGTCTGCGCGTCTCTTTATATCGGTCTCGCCAACAAAATGCCGGCCACCGATCTGAGGGCCCTCGTCTTTACGACTCTCGTGCTGATGAATGTCGGATTGATCTTCGTCAATCGTTCGTTCCACGCATCCCTTACCAACGCATTTCTACGCCCAAATCCTGCTCTCTGGCTTCTTATCGGCCTTGTCACGTCAGTCCTTGGTGCAGCTCTCTACTGGCACCCATTCCAGACGCTGCTGCGCTTTGGTCCACTCCACTGGGATGACCTGGCAATCTGTGCACTGGCGGGCATAGTGCTCGTTGTCCTACTTGAACAAGGAAAGAAACACTTCGCCTCATTCAACAGATAAAAGCGCAGCACACTACCCTCAGAACGCGTACCCAAATATGTCTGACAGAGTTCGCGCGTATGTGCCCTGTACCGGAACAGAATGTCCGTTCGTCGGACAGTCGGTGCAGGTCTGCGCGTCCTAAATTTGTCAGGGTTTGCGTGCGTTGCCGTCTCATCCTTGTATGCCTGTAATCGCACCCTGAAGATGCGCAGGCTATTCCTGCATGCACGCCCACGCATGTTATTCATATGACACTTACACCAGGCGGTGTGAGCCAACTGGCTCTATTCCTCAAACTACAGCGCTATGGACGTATGTCACTGCAGTTGCGTCAAATAATCGAGGACAAAGAGCTGGTCATAAAGTAAATCCCTCATATGGCGCCAGACAGGAGCTTGAGGAGCTTTCATGACCGGGCTGATTGAACGCATTGGGATACGGCTTCCCTTCATCCAGGCACCGATGGCGGGAACCTCGACACCTGCGCTGGCTGCCGCCGTCAGCAATGCGGGTGCGCTTGGCTCGATCGGGGTTGGCGCCGTCGATGCGGCAGGGGCGCGTGCGATGATCGCCGACCTGCGGCAGCGGACAGAGGCGCCCTTCAACGTCAATGTGTTTGTCCATCAACCCGCAACCGAAAATGCCGCGCGCGAGCGCGACTGGCTTTTCGCCCTGGCACCGCTGTTTCGTACCTTCGACAGCGAGCCTCCTGCGAGCCTTAAGGAGATCTACAAGAGCTTCCGCGTTGATGCAGCCATGGTCGATCTTCTGGTCGAGACGCGCCCTGCCGTAATCAGTTTTCATTTTGGTCTGCCGACGGCGGAGGTCATCGCCCGCCTGAAGCAGCGCGGAGTTGTTCTTCTGTCCACGGCAACCAATCTTCAAGAGGCAGAGGCTGCAGAGCGTGCCGGCATCGATGCCGTCGTGGCGCAGGGCTACGAGGCCGGCGGCCATCGTGGCGTGTTTGATCCCAAAATCCCGGATAGCCAGCTTGGCGTAACCGCCCTTACCCGCATTCTGGTCCGTCGACTTTCCATTCCCGTCATCGCGGCGGGAGGCATTATGGATGGTGCCGGCATTGCAGCCATGCTTGAACTCGGCGCCGAAGCTGCCCAGCTCGGCACTGCCTTCATAGGTTGTCCGGAATCCGCAGCCGACGCCTACTATCGCGCGGCCCTGTTTGGCCCTGGTGCCAACGCCACCGAAATGACGCCTTTTATCTCGGGCCGGCCAGCACGCTCTTTGCCCAATCGCTTCACAGCCCTCAAGGCAGATGTCCTCAAGGATCTTACCCCACCTGATTACCCGATTGCCTATGATGCAGGAAAAGCCCTGGCGACGGCGGCCCGTTCGAAGGGCGAAGGAGGCTTCGGTGCGCAATGGGCAGGACAGGGCGCACCACTGGCCCGCGCGCTGCCCGCTGCAGACCTCGTTCGCATTCTGAGCGAAGAGCTTGCTCTCGCCCGCGCACAGAAGGCCTGATCCCACGCTTGCAAGGTGGACAGAGCGTGGCGGAGTGATGGGATTCGTGTGAAGGCTCATGCGCAGCGATACCATCCGGAAACTTGAGAAGGTGGTAGCGGCAGTTTGAAGAATGCCCTCAAGGCACGAGACACTGCAATGCCGATCCATGCCGTCACGAAGAAGCACGGAGGAACCGGAAGAACGACATGCCGTCTTGCATCACCGTGTCACTAAGTCGCGCAGCCCGGTGACGTTGACCATCCTGCTGTACAAGGAGGTCATCCGCTTGCCGCAGCAGGCGTGAAACTTGTTGGAACTTTCGCCCGCACAAGACAACCTGCGCCAGGTGTCACCCTACCGACGGTATCCCGGAAGTGGCGGATTCCGTTAGGGATCTGGCGCTTGCACAGCCCATCCACCGCAGACGGCGCATCCGGGAACTTCCGGTTGGGTGTTGCCACAGCGACTGTGCCCTTTCGCTCCTGATCCGGAAAATATTTTCACGCAGGTGACGACCACGTTGCCGGATCCGGCTTTCGACCAGAGCCAATCAGCGGACACATTTCCTCTCTTGCATTCCAGTTCACACCTACATGTGGGTGTGACGTGAGGCGGAGGTAGCACATAATCGATTTCGACTATTCGTTCTGCACAGTCGCGTTAAACGTAAGCGCTACTCTTGGTAAGCAGAGGCTAAGGAAAATCCCTAATATCTTCGCGTTTCCACTTTGGGATAGATGGCCTCAAGTATCCAAAGGCCCCGTGTTCACTTCAAAAAGCATAGAGCCCAAAGAGCTGCCAACTGCGCGAGGAGCAACGCTGCAACCGTGCCGGAACTCGAAAACTGCCCGCCGCCAGCGGCTACGGCACTTGCCTTCATCCATAGAACAGATCATCGCCTCCTGTGCTCCAACAGCGAATTCCGGGCGCTATGGAGGTTGGACGAAGCCTGGCTCAAAACCCGTCCTGGCTGGAGCGAAATCCTCGATCGCCTGCGCATCGAAGACAAACTTCCGGAAACACGCGACTTCAAGGTCTGGAAGGCTGCGCAGCTCGAACGTATCGAGACGCGGGAAACGTCACCCGAACTTTGGCACTTCGCCCGTGGCATGAGCCTTAGGGTCAGCCTGCAGCCCCTCAAGGCGGCAGTCACCCTGCTTCTGTTTGAAGATGTGAG
>JAGWRJ010000358.1 GCA_028869725.1 Alphaproteobacteria bacterium
TCCCTTCTGTCATCGAGGTCCGGCATTCAGGCGGCACCAGTACCCGCATCATCCATCAGGGGACAAAATTGAGGCCATCATTTCAGCGCTTTCGAGCAATTTCGGCGCACTCTGTAGCCGATCCTTGCTATGCGGCTGACCTCAGGTTCCCTGCCCGTTCAGAATTTGACGTCCTGACGGGCAAGTCCGCAGATGCAGCATCCGGATTGTTCCGATCGCGGCTTAGAGGACAGGCGTTTCGACACAAGGCCTTGCTGTGCGCATGGTGTCGAGAGCGCGAAAGCAGGCTTGGCCCTTATGCGCGTAAGAGATCGGTGCCCTAGGTTGATGGCTTGTTCGACGCGCTCGCTGCTGGGGCCGCCTGTGCCCCCACAGGCATTGAGCCCGGAACCGAAGCGGCGCTTCCGACGGCTCCGGGCGGGACGCGCGCCAAAATGGCGCCTTCAACCGTCGGCCGCAAACCCTGCTCTGGCCTGCCCTTAGAGGGCAGAGCACACCTGGACCTTGCCGCCCCTTGGAGAGCCGGTAACGAAAGATGCAGCAAGCGGTAATCTACGAGATAAGAACTCCATGCTCTGGGCAAAGCCCATAACCCGCACAGCTACGCGATTCGATGTTTCCGGCGGCAGTTTGGCCAGACCAGCTTCGACAGCCAGACTCTATACGACGTTGCAATGACCATACGGGTAGGACACGCCTCAAGATCACGCTATCATAAGTATTCGATGCCGGCGATCGGCCCCCTACGCTGCATCTTCATATTCATACATAGCGCGTCTTTGAGTGAGCCAGCGCGTCATTCATGTAAAGGAACGAGTAGTCAAATAGGCAAAGGACGGAACGCGATCCGATTCCGCTGTAACCAACACGGTTTACCGCTTGCGTTCACGAAGTGGTGTGACTCACGCCTTAACCGCACCAGATTTGCCAATCCCAAATTTCCAACTGCAGGAGACCGATCGATGCCGCGTCTAACCCTTCCTACTCAAGCCCGAGCCCTCCAGATTGTCACCGGCGTCGGCCTGGCGTTCGCGCTGTCGACCGGATCTTTCGCTGCTGCGTCACCCCCGACGGGCAAGCTTAAATGGCGCAATGTCGGTCCGTGGATCGGTGGCAGAGTCGTCGCCGTTGCCGGCGTCCCCAGCAAGAAAGACCTTTTCTATATGGGTGCCGTCGATGGCGGGGTCTGGAAGAGCACAGATTATGGTATCAAGTGGACGAACATCTCAGACGGCAAATTGCCCGGTTCAAGTGACAGCATCGGTGCAATCGCCGTCGCACCGTCCAATCCCAAGATTCTTTACGTCGGCACTGGCGAAAGCGATATTCGCGGCGACCTGGTCACCGGCGACGGCATCTTCCGCTCGGACGATGGCGGCAAAACCTGGCACGCAGCCGGGCTGAGTGACACCCACACCATCAGCGCGATCGTCGTCGACCCTCACAATCCCGACCTGGTCTATGCCAGCTCGATGGGCCATGTGTTCAAGTCCAACTCCGCGCGCGGCGTCTATAAATCGATCGATGGCGGCAAGACCTGGAAAAAGGTCCTTTATGTCAATGCCGGCACCGGCGCCATCGATCTCGTGATGAATCCGAAGAATCCCGACGTGCTCTATGCGGCGATGTGGCAGGCCTATCGGACCCCATGGTCGCTTCAGGATGGCGGCCCCGGCAGCGGGCTCTACAAGACCACCGACGGCGGGACGCATTGGACCAAGATCTCAGGCAACCCCGGCTTCCCGCAGGGCCTGCTTGGACGCGTCGGCGTGAGTGTGGCTGCCAGCGATCCCAAGGTCGTGTACTCAATTGTCCAGGCCAAACATGGTGGAGTGTTCCGATCCGACGATGGTGGCGCGCACTGGAAGCGCGTCAACGCCAAATGGAGCCTGCGCCAGCGGGCCTTCTATTACATGAGTATCTACGCCGATCCGACCGATCCCAACACCGTCTATGTTCCCGAGGTCGACGCGCTCTGGGTCTCCCATGACGGCGGCAAGAGCTTCGCCAAATTGCATACGCCACACGGCGACAACCACATCGTCTGGATCAACCCGCAAGCCCCAAAGATCCTGCTCGAGGGCAATGACGGCGGCGCCACCATCTCGACCGATGGCGGCAAAACGTGGAGCGGCGAACACAACCAGCCCACCGGTCAGTTCTACCATGTGGCGCTTGACCGCCAATTTCCCTTCCATCTCTATGGCGCGCAGCAGGACGAGGGATCGTTCGAGGGCCCCAGCGCCGCGCCTGGTGGGGTGATTCCGCTTTCCGACTGGCACAGCGTCGCCTATGGCGAGAGCACGTTCGTCGCGCCGCAGCCCGGGAACCCCCACGGCACCTACGGCAGCGGATATTTCAGCATCATGCTGCATTATTCGAGCAAGGTTGGCCAATATAGAAGCACCAGCCCATGGCCCAATTATAACGACGGTGCCTCGTCGGCGGAGCTCAAATATCGCTTCGGCTGGACCCACCCGATCTTGTTCTCGCCCACGAACCCGAAGGAACTGTTGGTCGCCTCGCAATATGTGCTGAAGAGTGAAGATGGTGGCCGAAGCTGGAGCCGGATCAGTCCCGATCTCACCCGCAACGATCCTGCCACCGAAAAGCCGAGCGGCGGACCGATCGACCTCGATCAGACCGGAGCCGAAGTGTATCCCGACATCTCCGCGCTGGCGGTCTCGCCGCAAAATGGAAAGGTGATCTGGGCCGGCTCTGCTGATGGACTGGTTCATGTCACACGTGATGGCGGCACGCATTGGCAGAAGATCACCCCCAAGGGCCTGCCCGAATGGGCCGAGATCACGTCGATCCAGCCTTCCCATACCGCCCCTGGCACGGCCTATCTCAGTGCCTCCTGTTACATGAGGGACGACTTCCATCCTTATGTGTTCGAAACGACAGATTATGGGCGCCACTGGACGCCCATAACCGCGGGCCTGCCCGACAATCAATATGTGTTCGCAGTGCGCCAGGATCCATCTGATCCGCAATTGATGTTCCTCGGCACCAAAAACACCGTCTATGTCAGCTTCAATGGCGGCAAACGCTGGCAACCTCTGACCCTCAATCTGCCGCATGTGCAGGTCCGCGATATCGCCATCAATCCCCGTCAGGGCGACCTTGCGATCGCTACCCACGGCCGAGCGTTCTGGGTGCTCGACAATCTGACTCTGCTTGAACAGCTGTCGCACCAATCAGCCCTGGGGGCCGAGGCCCTGCAGCTCTTCGCGCCGCAAACAGCGTGGCTCACTCATGCCTACGGACAGAGCAAAAGCGCCAAATACCGGCCCTCGGTGGGTGTCAATCCACCGTTCGGCGCGACAGTCTTCTTTCATATTCCCAAGAGCTATAAGGGGAAGATGCCGGTCTCGCTGGCCTTCCTCGATGCGAAGGGAAATCTCGTTCGCCGCTTCGAGCTGCATCTCAAGACCAAGTTGCCGAAACTGAGTGCCATCCAGCGCGACAATCAGACGCCGGCCGAGAAGAAGCAGGCCGCTCTCAAAAAGCTCACTGCGATCACCCCGGGGATGAACAGCTTCCAATGGAATCTGCGCTACCCCGATGCCACAGAGGTCACCGGCTTTCGGCCTCCTGCGGCCGCCGGCGGCCTGACGGACGGGGTCGAAGGCCCGGAGATCAATCCAGGGCGCTACACCGTGGTGCTCGATTTCGGCGGCAAGAAGACGCAGCAGTCCTTCGAAGTCGCCCTTGATCCGCGGCTGCATCCAGCACCGGATGGCCTCAAAAATCGTCTGGCGCTGGAATTGCAGATCCATGACGCGCTCGATCGCCTGGACCGCACGATCAATCAAGCCATCCGCGTCCGCGACCAGATAGCTACGGCGGTCGCGGCCGGCAAGCTTTCGGAAGCACAAGCGCGCCCCTCGCTGACAGCGCTCAACGGCGCGATCGGTAACCTCGTCCAGCTCGCGATCCAATCAAGCGAAGGCGATGTTCTGCACGAGCCCAAGCTGCGAAGCCATCTCGCCTATCTCGCTGCCGATGTCGGGCTGAGCTACGGCCAGCCCACACAAGCGCAATACGCGGTGTTCAAATATCTCAATCGCCAGGCGATGACTGGCGAGCGCGCGCTCAAGGCGGCGATGACGAAAGGCAAAGAAACGTTGTAGGGCACGACGCCAAGTCTGTGCGGCACGGGGACTGCTTTTCGGCAGTCCCCCAGGGCGCGGGCGGGGTGCGCTGGGTCTTAGCGACCTGTTCCATGACCAGCATAGAGTGGCTACCGCCTGTGACCCGATTTGCCTGTTCAGCAAGAAAATCGACGGCTCGACCGCCTCCGCCAGCCAACCCGTTCGGCCCGAGGTTGTAACCTGCCTCTCCGGTGCGATCTGTTAACCACCTGTCCGGTTCGGACAGAGCCGGTTCGGACAGAGCCGGTTCGGACAGAGA
>JAGWRJ010000359.1 GCA_028869725.1 Alphaproteobacteria bacterium
CGTTCAAGACTGGCCGCGATAGGCCGGGTAAACGGGACGCATGACTGCTGTCGAGACCGAGCCGCGCTTTCGGCTGAAATTTGTTCCTCTGGTGGTAACCGTGTTGCTCGGTGTCATTGTCACACTTGGCTCGGCGGTTGCGGCAATGGTGACATCCCGGTGGCTCGGTCTTCCGAGCCAAAAGCAGTCAATCTTGACTTTTCTCTTTATCCAGCACGGCTTCCAGCTTCTTCTGGCGCTTATTGCCATTGGCGTATTGAAGTACTGGCTGGTGCCAGCAGACTATGGGCTCCACTGGCCGCGCGGCAAAGGGTATGTGCTGACCGCCATTATATGGGGTGTGGTCTTTGCGACCTTGGTCAATGCTGGCAATTCCTGGCTCGATGCCATTCTTCACGTCAAGCAGACTTCTGACACCATCACGTACACCCATAAGACCGCATGGGGCTGGGCGATCTTCGAGGGTCTATATGTGGGCCCAACCGAGGAAATACCGTTTCGCGCACTGCTTGTGACCTATCTGGCAACCACCATGCCAGGCAAACTGCACATTGGCCGTTTTAATATGAATTGGGCGGGCATCATCGTGGCCCTGCTCTTTGCCCTGGCTCATGCACAGAACTTCTGGCTTGAAAACTGGGTAGATGCCCTCGTCCAGCAGGGGTATGCGTTTGCCTGGGGTGTCGCCTATGCCTACTGGCTGGAAAAATCGAAAAGCATTGTCGCGCCCATCATCGCTCACAACATCAGTGATGGAATCACAGTCCTATACTGGGCGCTGGGCGGACTTTAGATGTCTCCCACCGAAGCTTCTCATCGCCACATGCAGTCTGTGGGGGATGCTGCAGCTGCGTCAGTCTGGATGGCAGCAGAAATCAGGAGGGGGCGCGCAGCGCACGGAGCAGCACGCTTCTCGTCGGCGCTGCATTCTTCGGACCAATACCTTCGACTGCCAGGACTATGAGCTGCCCGATGTTGTGTGGTCCAGACAGGGTAAATGTCGTGCAGAGGGGCAAAAGCTCTGCGCGCAGCAAAACGGGCGGCGAAGCGTGCTTCGCCGCCCGTTTCTAGATGAGCTCGTGCTCAGGCAGCCTTGAGGTTGGCCGCCTTTGAGCCACGGGCATCCGGCTGGATGTCGAATTCGACCCGCTGGCCCTCATTGAGGGTGCGCATGCCAGCTGCTTCCACTGCCGTGGCGTGAACGAAAACGTCCTTGCCGCCGCCGTCCGGGGAGATGAAGCCGAAGCCCTTGCTGGTGTTGAAGAATTTGACTGTTCCGATGGTCATTTGCATTTCCTAGAAGCATCGGGTTCCACATGGACGACATGCCCATGCGGACGCTGTGACGCTGATTTCTGGAGGTATCCGACTGTCTCGTCCGGGCGCGCGGATTAGGCGGGCAGGGATTCAAACAAAAGGCGCGCTCATCAGACGGATCACCGTCGCGTAATCCCCATATAGCAGATGTCAGGCGAAGGTACAATCCACCTGCTGTCAGCCCTGGCCCTTACGCTCCCTTTTTACCGCCTTATCCGCGGCAATGCGGGCCTTTTCCTGCTCCTTGGCTGCCGCCTGGCGGTCAGTTTCGAGCTTGTCGTCCGCTTCCTTGGCCATGCGCAGTGCCTTGAGGCGTGCGGTCTTGGCATCGGTCGCTGCGCGTTCCTTCTCGATCTCAGCGCGGATCGTGTCATCACGCTGCCCGGATGACTTGAAATGGCTTTGCGCGCGATTGCGGGCACTTGGAGAGGTAGACATATTTATCTTTCAATGCTCCCGATAGTGGACCAGTCCCGCTGGCGATCGGGCCGGATTTTCAATCCGCGGATGGGGAATGGGTTCAATCTTGTAAATCAGTATAGCACACCAGGGCCCGCAACAGTACTGAAACTCATGGTTGATCTGCCGGCAGTGCCCGTCTGCCTCGAATGCGGTCAAAAAGGGCACATCCCGGCTTTCCCCTAGCAATCTCAGCGTTTTGCCAGAAGACCAGGTCGGAAATCGGCGCAGGCTGGGTCGAGGCAAATCGGTAACAGTTACGGCATCGGCTTCGCTACAATTTCCCCCAGGACCTAATGCCGATGGCCTCTGAACTCAGTAGTGCCAATTATCAGTCTAGCTCCGCTGGTTCATGTCTGGTCTGCGTTGCGTCATGCATCTGGTGGGCCTAGGTTCAAACACAGCAGAAAAGACGGAGGGGCGCGGGGGGCATCACACGCATGAGCGCGGCGAACCATATTCCCGTTGTGGGTGTCGGAGCGTCGGCTGGTGGTATCGAGGCGTTTAAGAGCTTTTTCGGTACCATGCCTATCGATACGGGTATGGCCTTCGTGATCGTCACGCACCTTCCGTCCGGTCGCAAGAGTTCTTTACCAGAAATCCTTGGTCGCTATACGGCAATGCCCGTCGTTTCAGCGACGCAGAACGCGTCCCTAAAGTCTGGCCACGTCTATGTCTGTCCGCCGGACCGGCTTTTAACGGTAAAGGGCGGCAAGCTACACCTGACACCTCTGACGCCAGAACTGCACCGCTTTCCCATCGATAAATTTCTGATTTCATTGGCTGAGGCGCAACAGGACGCGGCGGTCGCTATCCTGCTGTCTGGCGGTGGAAGCGACGGCACACTCGGTCTTCGCGCGATCCGGGATGCAGGCGGGCTCACCATGGCACAGGGCCATGACGGATCTGGCCCCAATCAGAGTAGCATGCCGGACACGGCGGTCGCAGCAGGCGTTGTTGATCTCGTCCTGCCTGTCGAAGAGATGGGTGCGCGTCTGGCCGCATTCGCACGTAAACAGTCCGCGTTGGTAACCA
>JAGWRJ010000360.1 GCA_028869725.1 Alphaproteobacteria bacterium
GCAAGGGAGCCGGAGGGGATGCGGGCAGGGATGCCGCGCGGGGCTCATTGTGCGGAGGCGGGGTGGTCATGCTGCTGTGTCCTCACATCAGGAACCAGGCCGCGTCAATACCGCGTCGTGAGCGCGATGAGCCACATGGGCTGATGGGCAGTAAGGATGGTGTCGAGCGTGTGATTGAGCCCGGTGACAGTCATGATGCCGAATGTAACGAGTACGATCCTGAGGGCGCGCCTGTCATGGGCATGACCGCGATCATCATCACGCGCCAGGCCGCAATGCCAGAGCCGATGCCAACCAGAGTTGCGGTGGCGCCTGGCAGCCGGTCACGCATGAGCGCAAGGCACGACGCTGGTGAGGTTCGTGTGTCTGACGGCAACATCAGTGTATCGATGCCGCACCGACGAGGGCTGGCAGATCGGCGAGCGAGGTGATCTCGCGGTCCGGCTTGCCCGGCAGACGTTCTGGACGCTGGCCGTAGCGGTTGCACCACACCACCCGCATGCCGAAGGCCGACGCCGCATAGGCATCCCAGGCATTGGTCGACTGAAACGAAATCATGGGGGCGGCAACGCCGAGCCGGTCAACCGCGAACTGATAGACCTGGCGATGGGGCTTATAGGTCCCGATCTCTTCGACCGACAGCACGGCGTCCAGCAGATGAGCGATCCCGGCATTTTCCACGGCGGCATCCAGCATGGCCGGGGAACCGTTTGACAGGATCGCGGTTTTAAGACCGGCCTTCTTGATTTCACGCAGCATCGCTGGCACTTCAGGAAAGGCGTCGAGCGTGAGATAGAGCGCCATCAGGCGTTTGCGCAGGCTGGCATCGGCGATGCCGAGCGTTTCGAGGGTGAAATCAAGCGCATCGCCAGTGACTTCCCAGAAGCCAACATGACGCTGCTGCAGTGCTCTCAGCCAGGTATATTCCAGCTGCTTGCGGCGCCAGAGGTCGTTAAGGGGCTCAAGCTTGTCGCCCAGGACATCGCGGCAGCGCGCCGCTGCCGACGCGTAGTCGAAAAGTGTGCCATAGGCATCGAAGACACACGCTCTTATTCCCTCAAGAGGCTTTACTTCCGTCATTGCCAACCCAACCCTTGCTCACAACGGTTCCTGCTTTTTGACGCAGCTCCTGCCAGGTCGCAGTCCTCAGGCCCCGCCCCGGGCGGGATCGCTTTGCCGCGTAAAGAGAGCAGCGAGCCCCTTCGCGAGGGCCCACTCGTTCTTGGTCCGTGTTGCACGCTCAACACCATCGGAGCTTCGGAGCATAATGCTTTTCCAGACTGGCAAAAGCATCGCTCTCGTCATTGAGCTTGCGCAAATAGTTTTTGCAGATCCGACAGTGGTGGCCGAGAGGGTTTCGGCAAGGCGTGCAAATCTTCCGCTACCAAACTCGTGATCCATGCCACTGACCGTGTGTTGCGGCTTGATCACCGGCAGAAAGGCTCCGCCCGGCCAAAGCAGCGGGGTCTTTGGCACGGTGGCGACATCGAAGCGGCCTCAGAACTTGCCGCTTCGTGTCGACATGCAGAATTGGGAAGGCCGCGCCCCTGGCTCCGGGCCCTCTTGTGCAGGCGGACGTCAGGGGGGCTACGATTGAAGGATATTAACCTCAGCGTCGGGCAAAGACCGCGGCACCGAGCAGGAGCGTTGCGGGCATGATGAAGGCGGCATCTTTGGCAAGGCCGACGTGAACGAGGAGTGCGGTCAGAGCCACGACCGCGGCCACGAAGCCGAGATTGTAGAGATCGCCAAACAGGGTCTTGAAGAAAGCGTTCATGACAGAGCCTCACGTGGCGTACGGCGGCGGATAAGGCCCGCGATTGCAAGGCCGCCCAGAAGATAAAAGGCAAACAGGCCAAGGAGGCTGAGATCACCGTCCGGCCAGGCGCCGGGAGCGAGGGCTTCCAGGGTCCAGAAGCTGCCGAAGCTCACGATCATGGCGCCGACCACGAACTTGATCGCGTTCTCCGGTACCCGCCGCAGAGGTGCGCGCACCACTGCCCCGGCAAGGATGACAAGCAGAAGGGCGGCAAGCGCACCGGCGACCGCAGACCACGGCGTCTGACTTTTTACGCCCAATGCCACGACGATCAGCCAGACCTCGAGGCCTTCGAGCATCACGCCCTTGAAGGCAATCAGCCAGGCGGCATGGCGGTCGCCATGGGACAGTTCCTCCCGTGTGTGCGCGAATTCCGCATCTTCATCGTGAAGTGCCTTGAGACCGGCACTGCGGGCGATAGCCTTGGCGAGCCAGCGTAGCCCGAACAGCAGCAGAAGCACGCCGATCACCAGTTCCAGCACATCCATGCTGACACCCAGCCTGAGGACACCGCCGGTGAGCACGGTCATCACCGCAAGCGTGCCCAGCGCGGCGGCAGCGGCGCCCATGGCGCGTGGCCAGCCGATGCTGAGACTGACCGCAAGGACGATGGTGAAGGCCTCGACCCACTCGACCGAGGCGGCGAGGAAGGTTGGTATGAATACGGACCATTCAGTCATGATGGGTCTGAGTCTCCGTCAGTGGAAAAACCAGGACGTGATCGGGAGCGATCCTGAGCCTGGCGCTGGGTGGTGGCTGCACTGCTTCGCGGCTGCAAAGTTTGGCATCGCTTCCGGCAATACGCCAATAAGCACGGTAAGACCCCGCCTCGAAGGCGCAGAACTGCAGCTCGGCCGGAATGCCGGTTTCAGCAATGCGTACGCCCTCGGGCCGAATATAGACGATCCCGGTCTGCCCAAGCTTGAGCGGATGCACGCAGGCCGGCACGAACCGGCCGTCAAGGCGAATGCCGCTCTGACCGTCTTCGCAGTCCACCGCCGCAGCAAAGCCACCTGTGGCGCCAATGAAGCGGGCAATCCGGGCGGTTCCCGGCCGCGCATACAGGCTATCCGGGGTTGCTGTCTGGATCAGCGCGCCGTTTTCCAGGACGGCAATCCGGTCTGCGAGCCGCCAGGCATCGAGCGGATCGTGACTGACAAAGAGTACAGCCGTACCCGATTCCCGTGCCAGCAAACGGATTTCCAGACGCAGGCGTTCACGAATGTCGCTGTCGAGGCTGGAGAGCGCTTCATCGCATAACAGCAGATCCGGATTTGCCGCCAGAGCCCGTGCGATTCCTACGCGTTGCTGCTGTCCCCCCGACAGTTCGTGGGGGCGCTTGGCCGCGAATGGCTGCAGCTCCATGCGGTCCAGAAGTTCAAGTGCGCGCTTGCGCCGAAGCGTTGCAGTGCCGCGCGCCGCAGCTTCAATGTTCTGCAGGCAGGTAAAGTGCGGCCACAGTGCGTAGTCCTGGAACACCATGCCGAGGCCGCGTCGTTCGGCAGGGATGAAGGTGCCGGTCTGCGGCTGGTCGACGATCTCGTTGCGCAAGCTGAGGCAGCCAGTGTCGGCCCGCTCAAGTCCTGCGATCAGCCGCAAAAGCGTCGTTTTTCCTGAGCCCGAGCCGCCGATCAGAACGACGAATTCGCCCGCATTCATTGAAAAGCTGATGTTCCTGAGAACGGCGCTGTGGCCGAAGCGCTTGCTGGCCGCGTCTATGTGCACAAGTGTCATGCGGGCTCTCCGACGAGAGGCGTTCTCACCAGGAATTTGAGCAGTCCGCTCGCTGCACCGGCAACGAGGAGGGCGGCGAGCATGGCTGATAGTGCAAGACGGGCTTCGCTCGTGTAATCGAGACTCTGGTTGAGCCAGAGCAGCGCTACTGCCACGGGCGCCCGCCCCGCGGGGTACAGCAATTCGGAAATCGGAAGTTCAAAGAACACCTGGATGAAAGCCATCGTCCAGCCCCAGGTAAGCGCGGGCGCCAGAAGAGGGGCTTCGACATCAAGAAGGCGGATCGACAGAGGTACTGCGTGCAGACGGGCGGCTTCAGAGAGGTTGCGATGAATGTGCTCTATGGGGGCCTGGAGAAAGCGCAGCAACATCGGCACCTGCACCGCGACATAGGCGAAGACGAGCAGAAGTGGTGTGCCATAGAGCGCAAGCCAGCCGGAATTGAAGGCGATCAGGTAGGCTGCCCCCAATACTATTCCAGGTAGGGCCATATTGGTCAGGGACAGTGCGCCGATCATCTGGCCGTATCTGGTTCCGGCAGTTCGCTGACGCAGCAGTATCGGGGTGGCGATTGCCACCGCGAGGCTGGCAGCAAGGACGGCGTAGAGCGTGGAGTAAAGTATGCTGTCCCATGCAATCGGCAGATGTTCGGCGGTAGGCTGGCGTGCGACGGCGGCGCTGACCAACGCGGTGAGCGGTATCGCAAGGCCTACTGCGACCAGAAGGCCAAGACCGGACCAGGCACAGAACGCTTCAACCGAGTCCGGCGGCGGGCACAGGACTGCGCGCCGGCGACCATGGATGAGGGCGCCGCCAAAGCGGGCCGCGATGTAAAGCTGGACGGTAACGGCGAGAAGGGCGAGGCCTACAAGCTGCCAGCTGAGAAGGGCGGCGCCCGCAAAATTGACCGGGGTAGTCGCGAGGCGTTCATAGATCGCATAGGTGACAATGGGCAGATGGATCTGGGCACCGAGGGTTGCCGGAATGCCGAATTCCTGGATGCTCTCGACGAATACGACGGCAAATGCGGCGCCGACTGATGGCAGCAGTAGTTGTAGCAGGACTGCGCGGCGCAGGATGGGGCTGCGGATAAGAAGACGGGCGGCATCGTCGAGCTCTGCACCGATGGCGCGCCAGCTTGTGCGCGCCGCCAGGGTGGCAAAAGGCAGTCCCTTGAGCGCAAGGAGGAATATAATGCCGAACTGGCTGTAAAACGCCGACGCAAGAGCGCCATGGGCAAGCGCGGTGCGACTGAAAACGATCTGCCATCCAGCTGTCATCAGATAGCTTGGAAGGACAAAGAGGAGCCAGAGGCTGACCATGAGGGCGCCGCTGCCACGCCAGCGCCGCCGTTCCATGAGCCAGGCGGCAGGCACGCCGCAGGCGATGGCCAGAGTCGAGGCGAGCACGCTGAGCCGTACGCTGTTGACAAGTGCCCTGACACTCACGGCGCTGACCTGTGCGAGGCCAAGGTGGCCGGATCGGCTCAGAAATGGCAGTAGCAGGAAACGCAAGGTCGGGTAGAGCGTCAGCACAGCCATGAGGCCGATGAGTGCGAGCCCGAATACCCCCTTGATCCGGTTTTGGCTTGAAGGTGTCACTTGCTCATAACCGCTGTGCTGAACCAGGTGTTGATCATGCTCTCGCGCGCACCCCAGAGCTTCGGGTCAAGATGCAGAACATGCAGGGCCGAAAGACTTGGCAGGTGATGACGCGGTCTGACACCTTTTGTCAGAGGCCAATAGTATCCATCCGCATTTCCTTTCGTCATGCGCAGCTTCTGAATGTCTGGGCGCATGGCAAAGCGGATGAAGCGCCTAGCGTCACGTTGTTGATCAGGCGCAAGCCCTGCGGCGACAACGAGGACGCTTGGCAGGGCGAAGGACGGGTTGGGGATCTGCACTTTGAGCGACGGATCGCGCGCTGCCACAAACCAGGCTGCGGAGGACTGGGTGATGGCAAGCTTGATATCGCCGCTGCGCAATGCCGCCAGCGTGTTGGCGTTCTTGGTGTAGACGTGCAGACCCTGCGCAACCAGGCGCCGCACGAAGCCCTTGCCTTGCGGCCAGCCGCCAGCCTGCTCGAGCAGGC
>JAGWRJ010000361.1 GCA_028869725.1 Alphaproteobacteria bacterium
CGAGCCGAGACGGGCGCGCTGGCGCTCGCCGGAGCGGTCGCACTGACCGCACGCGCCGTGGAGCGTGCGTTACAGGAGGTGGGGGCGGATGCGCGCGCCTGAGTTCTGGAGCCGCAACGACCTATGCGCGCGCTGGATCGGCGCCGGGCTCGCACCTCTGGGTTGGGTGTATGGCGCAAGCGTGGCGTACAAATCAGCCCGCGCCCGGCCCTATCGGGCGAGGGCTCAGGTAATCTGCGTCGGCAATCTGACCGTAGGCGGCACAGGCAAGACCCCGCTGGCGCTGGTGATCTATGAGATGCTGCACCAGAGCGGTCGGCGACCGGTATTTCTAAGCCGGGGCTATGGCGGAGTGCAGCGCGGCCCTCTTCTCGTCGATCCGGCAGACATGACGGCCGCCGAAGTGGGTGACGAGCCTCTGCTGCTGGCCCACCACGGCGCGGTGATCGTCGCCCGCGACCGTGGCGCGGGCGCACGCCTTGCAGACACGATGGGATTTGATGCCATCGTTATGGACGATGGCCACCAGAACTTTGCTCTCGCCAAGGATCTGTCGCTGGTGGTTATCGATGGCGAGTTGGGTTTCGGCAATGGTCGGCTGGTGCCCGCAGGGCCATTGCGCGAATCCCTGACGCAGGGACTGGCACGGGCGGACGCCGTGATCGTCATCGGCGGCACAGCCCCTGACCTCGGCAGCTATCGCGAGCCGGTTCTGCATGGCGCGTTCGTCGCAGACTGTGCATCCTGGAAAGGGCGGCGCGCAGTTGCCTTTGCCGGAATCGGCCGGCCGCAGAAATTCTTCACGACCCTAAGGGCTTGTGGCGTCGATCTCGCGGAATGCGTTGCCTTTGCCGATCATCATCCTTACACCGCAGATGAGCTCGCCTGCCTCGCCCGCACCGCCAAACTTCATGATGCCATGCTGATCACCACCGAAAAGGACTATGTACGCCTCATGCCGGAGCAGCGCGCAGGTATTTGCGTGCTCGCAATCAAGATGCAGCTGCGCGAGCCGGAACGCCTGCAGAGCTTGATCGACAGGGCGCAGGTTCGGTCATGACGATACCAACGCGTCCGACCGGGCTGTCGCTCTACTGGCGCCTGCGTTACCGCGCGGAGGCTGCTCTCTTCTTTGCCTTCATGGGGATTTTTCGGCTCCTTTCTGTCGATGCAGCCTCTGCGCTTGGTGGCTTCATAGGCCGTCATCTGCTCGCACATACGCCCATCGATGCGCGTGCACAGCGCAATCTCGAGGCCGCCTATCCCGACAAGTCGCCGGCCGAACTTGCCGCAATACGCAAAGAGATGTGGGACAATCTCGGCCGTACCATCGCCGAGTATCCGCATTTGGATGCCTTCCGCATGCGTGGCGATCAGCCCCGTATCCTGGTCGATGGACTTGAACATGTGCGCTGGGCGCAGCAGACCGGAAAAGGAATCATCTTCCTCTCCGGACACTTCGCCAACTGGGAGATCCTGCCGATCACAGCGGCCGATTATGGGTTGGACGGCGGTATGGTATATCGGCCCGTCAACAATCCCTACGTCGACGCTTGGACCGTTGCACAGCGCACCCGCAATGGGCCGAAGCAGTGCATTTCAAAGGGGGTACAGGGAACGCGGCGCATATTTTCGCTACTGCGTCAGGCCAAGGCGATCTTCATCCTGGTCGACCAGAAAACCAATGAGGGCATCCCGGCACAATTCTTTGGCCGCGTAGCGATGACCACGCCGGCTCCGGCAGTTCTGGCCCTCAAGGTCGGGGCGGTTCTTCTGCCCACAACCAATGAACGCGTAGATGGAGCCCACTTCAGGGTTACGGTTCATCCACCCATCATTCCGGTTGCAAGCGACGATCATGATCGTGACGTGCTCAACCTGACACAGCAGATCAACGACGTCATCGAGGCAGTAGTCCGCAAACGTCCCTCGCAGTGGCTTTGGATCCACCGGCGCTGGCCCAAAGCCGGCGACCAACCACGGTCGCGACGGGGCAGAACAGCTCAGGCCCTTGGCGGCAACGGTGTCGGTGTCGACAGTGATGGATCAAGCTTGACCTGAAACCAGTTCAGACCCCAGTGCAGATTGGGTCCGGTAGCCCGTCCGGTCACGCCAATCGTTCCGATGCGCTGGCCTCGGCGGACATGCTCGCCGAGCTTCACCGCGATGACGCTCTGGTGCACGTAGCAGGTTGACACGCCCTGGCCGTGATCGAGCAGTGTGAGATTGCCATCCAGTACGTAGTCAGAGCCAATCAGGGAGACGACGCCATCTGCCGGTGCACGAATGGGTGTTCCAGCTGGCGCGGCGATATCGATACCCAGATGCGGAGCCCGAGGCTGGCCATCCAGAACGCGCTGGCTGCCATAAACCGATGTGACGATCCCCGCGACTGGCCAGTCAAGACCGCCAGCAAACCAGACTGCGTCCGTCGTGCGCGTGCGCGCCTGTGCGATGGCCAGCGCCTCGTCGTGAATGCGCTGCAGGACCTGAGGCGGCGGAGAAACCTCATTTTCCGGCAACCCATTGATCCGCTGGACTTCGTAGATCCGCGGCATGATATCGACCTGCCGATGCGCGAGCCTGCTGCCGCTTCTGGCCTCGATCTGCGCAGAGCCGGTGCGGTCATAGGCAATGCCGAAGGTGAACGCTCCGTCGGCGCCAACCTCCACCGGCTCACCATCAACGCGGACCTGGGCGCCGGCCCGGCTCCTGCCCACGACAAGCTTGCCCTGCTCGGCGGCCGCAGGCACCGCCAGGAGCGGATCATCTGCCCATGCCGGTAGCATCCAGCCAATGGCACCCAGCGCTAGAAGATCGCGGCGCGCAATCACTTTGGGGTAAGACCCGCTGCCGAAAAGCGCTTGAGGGCTTCAGCCGGCGACGCATACGCTTCCTGAAGGTCAACGCTCCAATAGCGCAGAGCATCCAGTGGAATCTGCACACCTGAGACCGCGCACACGACATAGGAGCCGGAGCGAACGATACGGTATTCGCCGTCCACATATTCAAGTACGGCCTCGCCATCCGGCCGAAAATCGCGATCCATTCGGTTCATGGTGTATCCCGTCTCTGACTGAAGGTAAGCTACATGCTGGTCGAATTGAAGGCCCGGCCTGTGCTTTTATGCCTGTCCGTCGTCCTGCTCTGCGAACAGCGCCCCCTGCGCCTGGGCCGCCCCTGATGTGATCGCAGGTGTTTTTTTTCGCGGGTCACCCGTGACTACTGCCCCGCGCGCGCCATCGGCAAAGATCAGCTCAAGACGTTCACCCGCTTCCAGCTCCCTGGCTGAGCGGCGCAGATGGCCGTCGGTGCCCCGCACGAGGGCAAAGCCACGCGCCAGAGCCGAGCGATGGCTCGCACTCTCGAGAATGCGGCCAAGTCCCTCGATCTTGCGCTGAAGCTCACCGCGATGCGCGGTCATGGCGCGACGAAGGCGCTGGGCGAGCACCCCGGCCCGTTCGCCACCGGTGTCCAGCTGACGGCGGACGGTCGCGGGCCGCAGGAGCGCTGCGACCGTGACGAGATCCTGCCGGTGTCCTGCCAGATTGCGCTGGAGCACATGTGACAGCCGTTCGATTGCCGCATCCAGTCGCTGACGTGGTGCTGCGAATACGTTCCCAGCGCGGGGCAGCGCACGGACTAGACCGTGCAACCTGGTCCGGCGCTCGCTCATGGCCCGCGCGAAACTGCGTTCGCTGCGTCGCTCCAGCTCGCGTAGTTGACTGATAAGATCGGCACGGACCGGCACGGCAATTTCGGCCGCCGCAGTGGGCGTGGGTGCGCGGCGATCGGCCGCGTAATCGATCAAGGTCGTATCTGTCTCATGGCCTATAGCCGAGATCAGTGGAATGGCGCTGGCCGCGGCCGCGCGCACCACCGCCTCGTCGTTAAACGCCATCAGATCCTCGATCGAGCCACCACCGCGCGCAACGATCAGAACGTCGGGCCTCGGAACTGGGCCTCCCTGCCCAAGGGCATTGAACCCCTCGATGGCTGCCGCAATTTCTGCTGCAGCCCTGTCGCCCTGGACCGGCACCGGCCACAGCAGTACCGGGCGCGGAAAGCGCTCATCGATCCGGTGCAGGATGTCGCGGATTACGGCGCCGGTAGGCGAGGTCACAACCCCGATCAGCTCCGGCAGAAAGGGAAGCGGCTTCTTGCGCGCACTGTCGAACAGCCCTTCGGCCGCGAGCTTCTGCTTGCGCTGCTCGATGAGAGCCATCAGGGCTCCGGTCCCGGCCAGTTCCAGCTGTTCGACGATAAGCTGATAGCGCGAGCTGCCGGCATAGGTGGTGATCCGGCCGCTGCAGACCACCTCCATTCCGGCTTCGGGGCGCAGGCGAAGCGCCCGCGCAGTCGGCCGCCAGATGATGGCGTTCAGGACTGATTTTTCATCCTTGAGGTCAAAATAGACATGGCCTGAGGCGGCAGTCTTGAGGCCACTGATTTCACCGCGCACGCGGACAAAGCCAAACGCATCTTCCACCGTACGCCGTAGCGCGGTGGACAGTTCGCTCACCGTGAATTCTGGGAGGTTGAGACGCGGAGAAGCTTCGCTCATGGCATATTCATGCTACATCGCGTCCAGGAATGCACCCTGTAAGAGGATGAGTTCAGTGGACGTCTTGCTGGTCGGGTCCGGTGCCCGGGAACATGCGCTGGCCTGGAAACTGCGACAGAGCCCCCTTCTCGGCCGCCTGTATTGCGCCCCTGGTAATGCCGGCATCGCAGCAGTCGCCGAATGTGTCGCAATCGGTGCCGAGGATCTCGACGGCCTCGTTGAATTTGCCCGCACGGCGCGGGTTGACTTCGTACTTGTGGGGCCGGAAGCCCCCCTCGTCGGCGGCCTTGCGGACCGCATGGCCGCCGCAGGAATTTTGGCCCTGGGTCCGGGTGCTGACGCCGCCCAGCTCGAAGGTTCCAAGGGTTTTGTGAAAGACCTGTGCCGCAGCCACAATATTCCCACCGCGGCCTATGAGCGCTTCCGGGCGCCCACGCCGGCCAAGGCTTACGCGGCGCAGTTGGGTTATCCAGTGGTGATCAAGGCCGACGGTCTGGCCGCCGGCAAAGGCGTGGTGATCGCAGCCAACGCGGCCGAGGCCGACGCGGCGATCGAGGCCATGTTCGATGGCGCCTTCGGCGCTGCCGGCCAGCAGATTGTGGTCGAAGAGTTTCTTGACGGCGAAGAGCTCAGCTTCTTCGTCCTCAGCGACGGACGCCAGGCGCTGTTTCTTGGTGCAGCTCAGGACCACAAGCGCGTCGGGGACGGCGATGTCGGACCCAACACAGGAGGCATGGGCGCTTACTCGCCTACACCGCTCATCACCCCGAAGCTCCAGGATGAGATCATGGGCTTGATCGTGCATCCCACAATCGCGGCCATGGCGGCGGCCGGTACGCCCTATCGCGGTGTGCTCTTTGCCGGACTGATGCTGACGGACGAAGGACCCAAGCTCATCGAGTTCAATTGCCGCTTTGGGGATCCCGAATGTCAGGTGCTCATGCTGCGCCTTACGAGCGACCTGCTGCCAGCGCTGGTCGCCGCCGCCCGAGGCGATTTGAAGGGCATGACCCTTAAGTGGAGCCCTGAAGTGGCCCTCACCGTGGTCATGGCGGCGAAAGGCTATCCGGGAGCCTATGCCAAGGGCACCGTGATCCGGGGCCTCGACCGCCAGGGCGGCTTGCCCGACGCCCTGGTCTTTCATGCCGCAACGTCAAAAGACGGCGATCAGCTCGTTGCAAATGGCGGGCGCGTGCTGTCCGTCAGCGCCCGCGGCAAAAGCGTGCACGAGGCGCAGGCCCGCGCCTATGCTGCCGTGGACCGGATCGACTGGCCTCAGGGATTTTGCCGGCGCGACATCGGCTGGCGTGCGGTAGCCCGTGAGCGGGTACGGGATTAATGGGCGCGAGCGATCTTGTGCCCGCGGCCCTGAACGGCTCAAATTCATTCCGACCTGCAATTGCTATCTGAGGAGTAGAGCGCGTGAGCGAAAGCGACGATCGTCAGGAGAAGTTCTCCGGAACCAAGGAGGTGGCCGAGCGCTACCGCTTCGACACCAAGCGCCTGGCCGACTATCTGGCGTCGCGAATCGAGGGCTTCCAGAACCCGCTGGAGGTACGTCAGTTCAAGGGCGGTCAATCGAACCCCACCTACCAGCTGATCACGCCCAATCGCAAATATGTCCTGCGACGCAAACCGCCGGGCAAGCTCCTGCCCTCCGCGCATGCGGTCGATCGCGAATACAAGGTCATACACGCCCTTTATCCGACCGGCTTTCCTGTCGCCAAACCCTATCTGCTGTGTGAGGACGAGAGCGTTATCGGGACAACATTCTACGTGATGGAATGCGTGGAGGGCAGGATCTACTGGGGTCCATTGCTTCCCGACTGTTCTGCACGCGAACGCACGGCCATTTACGATGCCATGAACGAAACCCTGGCGCGGCTGCATCAGCTCGACTATCGCAAGCTAGGGCTCGAGGACTTCGGCAAACCGGGCAACTACATTGCCCGGCAGATTGCGCGCTGGACCAAGCAGTACAAGCTGTCGGAGACCGAGACCATTGTCGAGATGGACAAGCTGATCGACTGGTTGCCGGCAAATCTCCCCCCCGGCGAACGCAGCTCGATCGTCCATGGCGATTACCGACTCGACAACATGATCCTTCATCCGACCGAGCCAAAAGTCCTTGCGGTGCTCGACTGGGAACTTTCGACGATCGGCGATCCCATGGCCGACTTTACCTACCATCTGATGCAGTGGCAGATGCCCCCCGGCGGCGGCACCGCAGGCACCACGACCCTGGTCGGTAGCGACCTGAAATCGTTAGGAATTCCTACTCTCGAAGCCTACACCGCGCAGTATTGCGCGCGCACCGGGCGCGACACGATTCCCAACATGGACTATTACGCGGCATATAATTTCTTTCGGCTTGCCGGCATCCTGCAGGGCATTGTCGGACGCGTACGCGACGGTACGGCTGCCAATGCCAATGCGGCACAAAATGCCGAGGCGGTGCGGCCTCTCGCTAGGAGAGCCTGGGAGTTTGCCAAGCGTGCAGGCGCTACGGACTGACCCTTTGCGGCCGAAAGACTTGCTTAAACCGTCTTAGGTACCATTCCCGCTCGGCCCAAAGCCATCAGGACTGGAGCGGAGCTATGACGGCAGCAGGTGATGATGCAGCAACTGAGCGCGCGCTGGCGCGCGCGCAGCTGCAACTCGCCCTGACCGAGCGGGTTGCCCGCGTCGGCTCGTGGCGCATGGATCTACGCACCGGTGAAACCACATGGTCGGAAGGGCTCTACGCTCTTCTTGGCATGGAACCACAGCGGATGTCGGCGTCCCCCGGTGGTTGGATCCTGGAATCGGTCGAGCCGGATGACGTCGCCGCCTCACAGGCAGAAATCGCCCGCGCCATCGACGAGCGCCGGCCATTCCGTTACCGCACCCGTACCAGGAGCAATGCCAGTCATATCGCAGTGTGCGAGACGCAGGGGGACATCGAGTACGACACTGAAGGCAATCCCGTGGCGCTCATCGCGGTCTGCAGCGACGTGACCGAACTCGCCGACAAGCACGATGTGATGGTACGTATCCAGGAATGGTACCGTTGCCTCGCCGATCAGGCATCCGACATCATCATCCTCTACAACAGCGCAGGAGAGGTGATCTTTGCTTCAGACGCATTACAGCGCCTGCTTGGGCGCTCACCTGCAGACATCGGTGGCGGGCGCTTCGTTCAGTATGTTCACCCCGAGGACCTCCACGAAGCCAACAGGCTGGTTGCCAATCCTGCTCCCGGCGAGACCCTGACGGCGACATATCGCGTGCGTCACAATGACGGCCATTACCTCTGGATGGAATCAACCTCGCGCGGCATTTATGCCGGAGGCAGGCTGCTCAACATCATCGGCGTGTCGCGCGACATTACGGCCCGCAAACGTCAAGAATCCGAAACCGCCAAAGCACGCGACGAAGCGGTCGCAGCGAACATCGCCAAGTCGACATTCCTTGCCAATATGAGTCATGAGTTACGCACGCCGCTGAATGCCATCATCGGTTTTGCCGAAATCATGCGCCGCCAGATGTTCGGCCCACTCGGCAGCGAACAATATGCCGACTACGCGCACCTCATCCATGAGTCAGGTCAGCTTTTGCTCGAACTGATATCTGACGTGCTGGACATGGCCAAGATCGAGGCCGGAAAACTGGAACTGAATTTTGAAATGCTGCCGCTCAACCTCATCATTGAGGACTGCCTGCGACTGATCGAGGAACGGGCACGGCAGAACGCGGTTAGTTTGGTGACCCGTCTTGCCGACGCCGTCCCAACGGTCGAAGCCGATCGCCGCGCCATCAAGCAGATCCTGCTCAATCTGTTGTCGAATGCCGTCAAGTTCACGATGCGTGGCGGCTGTATCACCGTACGCACCGGTCTTAGCGAAGGAGGACTGCTTCTTAGTGTCGAGGACGACGGCGTGGGCATTCCCGCTGAAGATCTGCCCCGTCTCGGCAGTCCGTTCGAGCAGGCCCGTACCGACGCCACGCTGTCTGCCGGCGGTGCGGGGCTTGGTCTGGCGCTGGTGCGTGCCCTTGCAGAGAAGCACGGCGGATGGTTGCGCATCGAAAGCGAGCAGGGGCTGGGAACCACGGTCAAGGTCTGGCTACCACGGACCCAGCACGACCGCCTGCAAAAAGAAGCGGCGGCCTGAGTAGCCGCCGCTTTCCTGTCGACTTGAAATATAAACTGCCCTCCGGCCCCTATCCGCGACCCGGCATGTTCATGTGCTTGCCATATTCGAGACGGGCAATAGTGCGGCAATGCACCTCGTCTGGACCGTCGGCCAGGCGCAATGTGCGCTGACTGGCATACATGCGCGCCAGCCCAGAGTCCGTGGTAACGCCGGCACCACCCCACGCCTGGATCGCGTCGTCGATGACCTTGAGGGCCATGCGCGGCGCCGCCACCTTGATTTCGGCGATTTCCGTCCGCGCCACCTTGTTGCCTACCTTGTCCATCATGTCGGCAGCCTTGAGCGTGAGCAGTCGGCACATGTCAATATTGATGCGCGCCTCTGCCACGCGCTGCTCCCACACTGAATGCTCGGAGATCCGCTTGCCAAAGGCTTCGCGCGCCATCAGCCGCTTGCACATCAGTTCAAGCGCCCGTTCAGCCACACCAATGGTCCGCATGCAGTGATGGATGCGTCCTGGCCCAAGGCGGCCTTGTGCAATTTCAAAGCCGCGGCCTTCGCCCAGGATCATATTATCAACGGGGACCTTCACGTTCTCGAACAGAACCTCGCCATGACCATGCGGTGCATCGTCGTAGCCGAACACTGGCAGCATGCGCTTGACGGTGACGCCAGGCGTGTTCATGGGAACGAGGATCTGCGACTGCTGGCGATAGCGATCGGCTTCCAGATCGGTTTTGCCCATGACGATCATGATCTTGCAACGTGGATCACCAACCCCCGATGACCACCATTTGCGGCCGTTGATTATGTAATGGTCGCCCTTGCGCTCGATGCGGGTGGCAATATTGGTGGCATCGGAAGAAGCAACCGCGGGTTCCGTCATGATAAAGGCCGAACGAATTTCACCGACAAGCAGGGGCTTTAGCCATGCTTCCTGCTGCGCGGGCGAGCCATAGCGTTCCAGCACCTCCATGTTGCCGGTATCCGGCGCAGAACAGTTGAAGACTTCGGAGGCAAAGCCGACACGGCCCATCAGTTCTGCGAGCGGGGCATATTCCAGATTTGTAAGGCCGGCGCCATTTTCGCTTTCATTGAGAAACAGATTCCACAGCCCCTGGGCCTTGGCCTTCTGCTTCAGTTCCTCGACTACGGGGACCACGATCCAGGGATTACCCTTCTCGCGGGCCTCGGTCATCTGGGCCGTATAGGTTTCCTCTGCGGGATAGATGTAGCGGTCCATGAAATCGCCCACCCGGCGGATCCACTCCTTCTGGCGCGGCGAATAGTCAAAATCCATAACGTCCTCCTTGGGGAACCCCCCTGTTGGAAAATAGCGATAGCGAAGTCTAACGCTCTTTAAGTCACCCCGACCAGCCCTCGGCCTCATTGACTTGTGCCAAGAGGCGCGGCAAGCAGCGTCGCCATGCTTCTTTGGTCTGGAATCGCGCTGCTGCTGGGCGGCCTCCTCAGCTTTACGGTCGATCGGCGGGTGGTGCACTTCCTCCACGCCGTTGTGGACCGCCGCATGGAAATCGCCATCTGGCGGACGACCGACTGGGCCAAAGGCGCCCATTGGCTGATCCTGTCCATTCTTGCCTATGGGGTGTCCTGGGCGGGGACGCGTCTGCTTGGCCCGAGCGACATCCTGCGGGACATGCGCCTGAGCTCCCTCGCCTTTCTCATCAGCCTGGGAACCGGCAGCATCATTCTGCATACGCTGAAGACCCTTCTGGGCCGCCGCCGGCCGCGCGACGAGCTGGAACTCGGGCTCTACGGGTTCCAGCCCTTCCGCATGAATTTCAAGAGCGATTCCTTTCCGTCTGGCCACGCCCTGACCATCTTCTGTGCAGCCGTTATTCTGTCTGGGACCGTCCCCGCGCTAACCCCCATCTGGTTTGCCATCGCCCTTTATCTCGCGATGACGCGTGCGCTGCTGAACGCCCACTTCCTCAGTGACGTTTTCATAGGCTCCGGGATCGGGCTCTTAACAGCACGGCAGATCATCATCTGGCTTTTTCCCAGCCTGACCCAACCCTGGTTCTGACACTCCTAGCGCTGCAAAATGGAGCGGGCGCTCTCCACTGCCTTCTGGGCGCCGCCGCTACCCTCCTCGCGCCGGGCAGCAAGATCGAGCGGCACCTTTATGCCTTTCTGCACGGCCGGGCGGCTGGCAATGGCATCCAGCCAGCGCTGCAGATGATCAAGTCCCTCGACAGAGACACCGGACCAGGGATGGATGCGTACCCAGCACCAGTTGGCGATATCCGCGATGGAGTAGTCCCCGGCCAGGAATTCCTGATCGGCAAGCGCGGAATTCAACACCTCGAAGAGGCGACGTGATTCATTCTGATAGCGGTCGATCGCCGGCTTATAGGTCTCGTGCCAATAGCGGAAAAAGACGTTGGCCTGCCCCATCATCGGCCCGATGCCGCCCATCTGGAACATGAGCCAGGAGAGCACCTTCGCCCGTCCGGCTCCATCAGCGGGCAGAAGCCTGCCGGTCTTTTCCGCAAGATAAATCATGATCGCACCGGATTCGAACACCGCCAAGTTGTCGGCGTCGCGGTCTACGATCGCGGGAATGCGGCCGTTGGGATTGATCTTAAGAAACCACGGCTCCTTCTGAACTGCCTTGGCCAGATCTATCGCATGGGTCTCATACGCAAGCCCGAGTTCTTCAAGGGTTACAGAGGCTTTCCAGCCATTCGGCGTAGGCGCGGTATAGAGGTCGATCATGGTGTCATTCCCCACACTCCGACAGTGATTGCTATCATTTTTTGGTGTCTGAACCCAGTGCCTGACTGCGGCGGCGCAATTCCACCTCAGCGCGCGTTGCGCGCTGGCGCGCTTCATCGAGGGGATAACCGACAAGTTGCCAGAGATTGATAAAGGACAGGACGATGGGACAAAAAATAAAGAACAATCGCATGTGCTCGATCGCATGTGCCGAATTGGGCATCTTCGGATCAAATCCGAGCCAGGCCAGAATCCCGAAACTGATGCCGACCGCCCAGCCCAGACCGAACTTGTTGGTCAGCGCCAGCAGCGAGTACATCACGCCTGCCCGCTCCGCGCCATGATGCGCAGCATCGAGATCAGCGACATCGGCCATCATCGCGCGCAGCAGGAATGATGGAGCGCCATAGTTTGCACCGCTCACCACAATGATGGCGAGGGCCGGCAGAAGATGTCCGGCAGGTATCAGGAGATAGAGTGGCACCGTCACGAAGGTATAGGCGAAGGACAGGCGCAGCGTGCGATCCTTGCCAATGCGTTTGGCCAGCCACATCCAGGCCGGAATAAAGATGATGCCGCTGACAAAATAGGCAAGCAGCAAGGTGCCGGCCCAGTCGCGAAGGCGCAGCGCCGAGTCGGCAAAAAAGAAAAACATGGCGCCAAGTGCCCCGGCAGACGTCGAGGCCAGGAGGTCCGCCAGGATGACCCGGCGCAGGGCTCCGTCGAACAGCAGGAACTTGACGGTAGACCAGAGTGGAGCATGGGTCTTGAGCAAAACCGGCGGCTCGGGAACCACGCCAACGACAAGTGCTATCGCCGGCAGCAAAAAGACCAGAGCAAAACATGCCATGGCCAGAACCTGAGTGGAAAGCTGATAGCCGCCAGCATGTTCAAGCAGAGCCGGAATCACGAGGACGCCGACCATGCCAACTATGATGGTGACCTGCGCCCAACCATAGATGCGACTGCGCTCATGATAATCACTCGACAGCTCCGCACCCCAGGACAGATGGGGAATAGTGACCATCGACCAGCCCAGGTACATCAGGAACAGCCACAAACTGAGATGGAGTGGACTGACCGGGCCACCGGGAACGAAAACCATCCAGATTCCAAGTGCAAGAAGAGGTGTACCCAGCAGCACCATCGGCCGGCGCCTGCCAAACGGGGTGCGCAGCCTGTCGCTGAGATAACCCATCAGCGGATCTATAAAGACATCGGCGATCCGGCACAGGCTGAACACCAGTCCCGTGGTGGCAAGACTGAGGCCCATTTCCCGGCTGGCGTAAAAGCGCGGCAGATGAACAACAATCGGCAGTCCCAGAGCCGCCAAAGGCAGATTTGGCAGAACATAGGAAAAGACCCGAAACGCCGTCAGGCGATGGCTGCTCTCGGAGTGCGGTTTAAGTGCGGAATGCTCCATGAAGATGTCGCTAGGCTGCCCGAAAGCGAGCGATGACGCTGCGTTCCTCGTCCAGTAGAGCCGCAAAGGACGGGCGTGCATGAACGCGGGCAATGTAGGCCGAAAGCTGAGGCCAACGCTGCTTGGACGGCACTTCACCAGCATGATCAAAATTGACGAACATCGAGCCCACGGCAATGTCGGCAATGGAAAAGCGTTCGCCAACAAAGAACTGGTGGGTTCCGATCTCGCGCTCCAGATAATCGAATAATGGCGGAATTTTCTGGGTCAAGGTCCTGGTGCAGACCTCCTCATCAGGCTCCTGGCGCAACATGCGCTTTACGATGCGCTCAAAGAACAGTCCCCGCCCAATGGTCTCGGCGACCGCGCTGTCTGCATACTCCTCGAACCAGAGTGCCCGTGCCCGATCAAATGCACCTTTGGGATAAAGAGGCGGCTCGGGATATTTGTGCTCCAGGTAATCGCAGATCACGCTCGAGTCAGGCAGCGTGTTGGGTTCAGGCTGATCGGTATCGCGCAGCACTGGTATGCGCTTGAGCGGACTGATGGCCAGGAACTCCGGCGGCGGCGTGAACGGATTGACCTGATCCAGCCGGTAGTCGATCCCCTTTTCGATCAATACCACACGCACTTTTCGTACAAACGGAGAGACGCTGCCTCCATACACGATCAGGCTCATGCACGACGATCCTTTCCACCGGTCAGATTGACAGGGTGTCAGTTCCGTCGCACAGGATCAAGCACAGGAATTTTCGGGACGGGACTGGCGCTGCGCCATGCCGCACCGCCTGTGCGCCAAACAACAGGGAGAGCCATACGTGACGTTCAATGTCGATCTGTTCTGGTCATTCCGCAGTCCGTATTCCTATCTGGCGACACCCCGACTGGTCGAGCTGACGCGCCGATACGACCTCGCGATCACCGCCCGTCCGGTCTATCCGCTTGCCGTACGTCAGGCGCAGTTCTTCGATCACGTACATCCACAATGGATTCCCTATCTACTGCGTGACACTGCCCGCATCGCCGAAATGCAGGGACTGGCCTATCGCTGGCCCAGTCCCGACCCGGTAAAGATCGACCCGGCCACGCGGCATGGCACACCGGATCAGCCCCATATTCACTGGCTGACCCGCCTTGGCTGCGCCGCCGAAGAGGCCGGCCACGGCCTCGCATTCCTCCATGAGGCCAGTCGCGTAATCTGGGGCGGTACCAAGGACTGGCACCTGGGCGACCATCTCGCCCAGGCTGCCGCGCGGGCCGGACTTGATTTTGGCACGCTACGTGCCAATATAGATGCGAGACCGGAGAAGTACGAAGCCATCATCCAGGAAAATCAGCGGGCGCATGAAGCAGCCGGCCACTGGGGTGTTCCCACCATGGTGTTCGAGGGCGAGCCCTTTTTCGGCCAGGATCGCATCGACATTCTGGAATGGCGGCTCAAGCAGAACGGACTGATCGAAAGAGGAAAATAGATGCGGCTTGTCGCGCTTGTTCTTGGCCTTGGAGGAGTTGTCCTTCTGGCCATTGGCGTGCTGGCGACCCGCATTCCCTCCACGGGGCTTTATCTCTTCAAGCGCCTGGCCACACGCAGGATCGCACGAGGGCGCCGGCATCTTGCCGACAGCGACGAGCTCGCCGTACTGCTCTGCGGTACCGGCTCCCCTCTTCCCGATCCTAGTCGTGCAGGACCAAGCGCACTGGTCGCGGCAGGAAACCGGCTGTTTCTCGTCGACGCCGGCACTGCCAGCGTGCGCAACCTGCTGCTGTGGCGCGTACCCTTGAACCAGGTGCAGGCCGTCCTCGTGACACACTTTCATTCCGATCACATCGCCGAACTCGACGAAATCAATCTGCAGACCTGGGTCAGCGGCCGCGATGCGCCGCTCCGAGTGTGCGGTCCGCCGGGGGTGGACGAGGTCGTCACTGGCTTCAATCAGGCTTTTGGGCAGGATGCAGCCTATCGCTCAGCGCATCACGGCGAGGACTTCCTGCCACCGGCTGCCGCCCGGATGCAGGCGGTAACCGTCGCCATTCCATCCGAAAGTGGTACTGCCCTGGTGCTTCAATCCGAGGACCTGACCATCACCGCTATTCGTGTGCAGCACGACCCCGTAGAGCCTGCCTATGGCTACCGCTTCGATTACAAGGGCCGCAGCGTGGTGATCTCGGGCGATACCATTGCCGACAAAAATCTTGCCCACGCCGCCCGAGATGCCGACGTCCTCGTTCATGATGCCCTCAATCCGCAGATGGTCGCAGCGCTCGGCGAGGCTATGACAGCGACCGGAAACCTCCGTCCCGCCAAAATCATGCAGGATGTTCCGGGCTATCACGCAAGCCCGATTGACGCGGCCGAAGTTGCCAACACAGCCGGGGCGCGTCTTCTCGTCTTCACCCATATGGTGCCGATGCTGCCCAATGCCGCTGCGGAGCGCCTCTTCCTTAGCGGCGTTTCAGCAGTACGGCCCAACGGCGTCAAACTTGGTCATGACGGCCTACTCATCCGTCTTCCTGCGCACAGCACCGCCATCAATACCACGACCCTGCGTGCCTAGGTCCGTCGCGCGCGGAAGAACGTCTTCAGCAGCGTGCCTGCGGCCTCGGACTGATCGAGCAGACGTACGACCTGCGGACGGTGATGACAGGTTGGCTGGGCAAAGAATGTCGGTCCGTGAAGCACCGCGCCGCCCTTCGGATCCGCAGCCGCGAAGACGAGGCGGGCAACGCGGGCAAGGCTGATCGCTCCAGCACACATCGCGCACGGCTCGAGCGTGACGTAAAGAGTGGTATCGACCAGCCGCTCATTACCAAGGCGCAAGGCGGCCTCGCGCAGTACCAGGATCTCGGCATGGGCCGTGGGATCGCGCAGTTCCAGGATGCGGTTGCCCGCGCGGGCGAGCAGGTCGCCAGAGGCGTCGGTAAGGGCCGCGCCCACAGGGACTTCCCCCCGCGCGCCGGCCAGTTCGGCCTCCTTCAGGGCCATCATCATGACCGCCTCGTCCGTCATCATCCTTGCCTGCCGTTCACCAAGTCGCTAGGCGATAATCCTTTCCGCCAAGGCGAGCAATCCAGATGGACGAAACCGACAACAAGGGCGACAGGATCGCCAAGCTCATGGCCCGGTCCGGCGTGTGCTCGCGACGTGACGCGGAGAAGCTGATCGCGGAAGGACGGGTCACGCTTAATGGCCAGGCCGTGACGACGCCAGCGACCAAGGTGTCAGGCCCCGCCGTGATCGCGGTCGACGGCAAACCGATCGCCGAACCCGAACAGACGCGCCTCTGGCGCTATCACAAGCCAGCAGGGCTTGTAACCACGCACCGCGATCCGCAAGGCCGGCCAACCGTATTCCAGAACCTTCCACAGGGTCTGCCACGCGTACTGTCGGTCGGGCGTCTCGATGTCAATTCCGAGGGACTTCTGCTTCTCACCAATGATGGTGAAATCGCCCGGCGGCTCGAACATCCGTCCGCGGGCCTTTTACGCACCTATCGTGTCAGGCTGTTTGGCCGCATCGACCAAGCTGCGCTCGACCGTCTGGCCGAAGGCATTACCGTCGATGGAGTCCGCTACGGGCCGGTACTTGCGGATCTGGAACGCAGCAAGGGCCCCTATGCATGGGTTCAGATTCGTCTCAAGGAAGGCAAGAACCGCGAGATCAAGCGGCTTATGGAACATCTGGGCTGCAAGGTCGCCCGGCTGATCCGCATTCAGTACGGCCCCTTCCATCTTGGACATCTGCCAGAGGGCGCCGTCGAAGAGATCCCGGCCAAACTCTGGCGCCAGCATCTGGGCATCGGTCGCAAAAGGCGGGCGCGGGAATGATCCAGAGCCCCCGGCGCGGAGCGAGCCGCGCCGGGTCCACTCTTTAGCGACGACCGTCCCGGTCCTCATGACGCCATCTGCTGGCATGATCGTCATAGCCGCGCCAGCCATCATGGTCGCCATAGCCCCGCCCATAACCGCCAGAGCCGTTGACGTAGATCTGGGCACCATAACTGGCGGCGGGAGCATAGCTGCCATAGGGGTAATAACCGCCTCCATAGCCGTAGTAACTGTCAGCCGGATAGCTGGGCCCGGAGTGGGACGTAGCTGCGATGATGGCAAGCGCGGCAATACCAAGGCCCGCCGCCAAAGCTACGCCGTTACCATCGCTCCTGTGTTCGCGCCACCCATAGCCTCTGTCACCATGGGCAAAGGCCGCGGTGGAGCCGAGCAGACTGAGAGCGAGCGCAGCCGCAAATAACTTTTTCATGGCCTATCGCCTTTCTTTGACCGGAACCCGGACACGTGCCCGGTTTCACGCTGTCACGATGGCGCCCTGGCCGTGAACCCAGCCTGAACCGAATGAGGCATTACCAAGGCAGTGCATGCCATTTGCGCCTGAACCACGCGTACCAACCGCGCGCGCCCTTGCGCTGGCCGCTCGCGCGCAGAAACACCGCCCCATGTGGCCCTATTTTGTCACAGGCTCAGCTCGCACAGGCGCTCACGAACTCGGCGAGTGAAATCACCTCTGCCTGGCGCGGAAACACCTTGTCCATGAGCACGCGATGAACGTCCGGATCGGGGTCGGCGCAGCAATCAGACAGAACGAGCATGCGAAGATCCCTGTCGGCGCCATCACGCAGCGTTGACAGCACCACACCCGAGGTCGCAAGACCAGATAGCACCAGCGTGTGAATAGCCCTCGTGGCAAGACGCGCTCCTAGCTGCGTGGTCGAGAAAGCTCCGACCCGACGCTTGCGAAACACCTCCTCGTCAGGCGCGGACGCAAGCTGCGTGATGAGTTGCGTCGCTGCATCATGATCGGCAAGCCGGCCGCTGGCGGCGGCCGCCGCGAAGATGCGATTCTGCGCAGGCACCGCAGCAGCTTCTTCCGCAGTAAGGGCAACCCGGATATGCATCACCGCAATACCGGCTTTGCGGGCGGCCTGGCGCGCCTGCGCCGCACGCTCGGCACACTGGGCACCTTCAGCGCCAAACATCGCAACAATCCCGTTCTGAAAATCCATCAGCAGGAGCGCCGTGCGGGCCCTGTCAAGTGCAAGCATGTGTCTGACTTTCCACTTCGCGATGATGTCCAAACACGGAGGTACGCGCGTACTCCGAGAACTGCCTGTCACCGCCCTGTCTTGCGCTTTTACTCGGCCGCGTCCTTAGGCAGATAGATCTCGCCGCCATGCTGGCGAAACTCTTCGGCCTTCTGCGCCATCGCCGCGCGGATCTCCTCCGATGACATCCGGTCATTGGCGCCACGGGCGGCGTCACGCACTTCCTGGCTGATCTTCATCGAGCAGAATTTTGGCCCGCACATCGAACAGAAATGAGCAATCTTGGCGCCTTCTGCGGGCAGGGTTTCGTCGTGATAAGCCTGTGCCGTTTCCGGATCGAGCGCCAGAGCGAACTGATCGCGCCAGCGGAATTCAAAGCGAGCTTTGCTCATCGCATCGTCCCACAGACGTGCCGCCGGATGCCCCTTTGCCAGATCAGCCGCGTGCGCTGCGATCTTGTAGGCGATGACACCTTCCTTGACGTCGTCGCGGTCAGGAAGACCCAGATGCTCCTTCGGCGTCACATAGCAGAGCATGGCCGTGCCGAACCATCCGATCATCGCAGCGCCAATGGCCGACGTGATGTGATCGTAGCCGGGTGCAACATCCGTCGTCAGCGGGCCGAGGGTATAGAACGGGGCTTCGTCGCAGGCTTTCAGCTGACGATCCATGTTTTCCTTAATCTTGTGCATTGGCACATGACCGGGCCCCTCGATCATCACCTGGACATCATGGCGCTGTGCGATGCGATTCAACTCACCCAGTGTCTCAAGTTCGGCAAACTGGGCGGCATCATTGGCATCGGCAGTCGAGCCAGGGCGCAAGCCGTCACCAAGCGAGAACGAGACGTCATATTGTTTGAGAAGCTCGCAGATCTCCTCAAAATGCGTGTAGAGAAAATTTTCCCTGTGATGTGCGAGGCACCACTTGGCAAGAATTGAGCCGCCACGCGAGACAATGCCGGTAACCCGATCTGCGGTGAGCGGGACATGCGCAAGTCTGACACCGGCATGAACGGTGAAGTAGTCCACGCCCTGCTCACACTGTTCGATGAGTGTATCGCGGTAGATTTCCCAGGTCAGTTCTTCCGCAATTCCTCCAACTTTTTCCAGCGCCTGATAGATGGGAACTGTACCGATCGGAACCGGAGAGTTGCGGATGATCCATTCACGGATCGAATGAATATGGCGTCCCGTGGACAGATCCATCACCGTATCGGCACCCCAGCGAATGGCCCACACCAGCTTTTCGACCTCTTCGGCAACGCCGGACGTCACGATGGAATTGCCGATATTGGCGTTCACCTTGGTCAGGAAATTGCGGCCGATTATCATCGGCTCGGTCTCAGGATGATTGATGTTGGCCGGCAGGATGGCGCGACCGCGGGCGATCTCGTCACGAACAAACTCCGGTGAGATCTCATCCGGAATGGCTGCCCCGAAGGAATTTCCATCGCGCAGTTTAGCCCGCCCCAGATTTTCCCGCGCGGCAACGAACCTCATCTCCTCCGTGACGAGGCCTTGCCGCGCATAATGAAGCTGGGTCACGTTGCGTCCCGGCTTCGCGCGCAGCGGCTGGCGAAGCCCGCGTGCAAATTGCGGCACACCCAAAACCTCGCCGGCTTTGAGTCCATCATCCTGCGGCAAGCGTTCACGACCAGAATAGCTTTCCACATCGCCGCGGGCACTGATCCACTGTGCACGTCTGGCCCCAAGGCCACGTGCAATATCTATCTCGGCAGCCTCATCGGTATATGGACCGGAGGTATCATAGAGAAGTACGGCCGGCTCCCCACCAGAAAGCTGCACTTCCCGGAATGGCACCCCGTTGACAATCCGCTTGCGCGAACCCGGCAAGGGACCGCGCGTCACCATATCGTTGCTTACAGCTTTGGGATTGCGGAGCATTTCGTTCATGGCCAACCTCTTTTCGGCGCGTGAGGGTGGCCGTTACGCCATCCGCTCCCTACGCCGGTCTTAACCGGATCAGGTTCTAAGGGACTCCGCCGCAGCGGATCTCAGCCTCGTTCATCGAAGCGCCCCCGGGATCGGCGCTGAGTTTGGGCGCCCCATTCCACAAGTCAAGGCCCGCCCCTATAGTTCTCAGCAATGGATGCGAATATTTCAATTCGCCCAGCCCGGCCGCACGAAGCGGTCGCAGTGGCAGCGGTATTTTCCGCAGCGCGGGAGCAGATGGGCTTCTTGCCGCGACTGCACAGTCGTGACGAGGAGCACGATTTTATCTGCGCCATCTTTCGACGTGAACAGATCATCGTGGCCGAGTGGAACAGGACAGTTTGCGGCTTTGCCGCCTGCCACGGCGATTGGCTCAATCATCTCTATGTGCACCCCGACATGCAGGGCCGGGGCTGTGGCGACCTGTTGTTGGCCGGCAGCAAAGCCACATCTCAAGGCGTTCTTCAGTTGTGGTGTTTTGTGCGCAACACGCGCGCCCGGAAGTTCTATGAATGCCGCGGCTTCACAGCTGTCGAATTCACGGATGGATCGCGTAACGCGGAAGGGCTGCCCGATATCCGGTATGTCTGGCGCGCTCCGCCAGATGGCACACTGACCGCGCGCCTGCGCCCGGCGCTGGTTAGGAGGCAAAGCCCGTGAGCACGATTTTCTGACTGCCGCCCTGCTCCAGCATCCGGTAGGCCGTAACTCCATCCTCTGCGGCCCATTCCACCGCCTGGCACGGGAGCGTAAGTCCTCCGTTCACAAAGCCTTGTGCCAGGCGCTCGAGAATCCGTGCGCAGGCACGCGCATCATAGAGAAGCGAGTTGACGCCGATCAGGCTGCCGCCGCGGCGATAGAGGCTCAAGGTTGGCAGTTCGACCGTCCCACTTGGCGGGGCCGCAATGATGACGAGCCGGCCGAATGCCGCCAGTGCCTCAACGCAGGCCGCCGTCCAGGCTCCAGTAGTATCGAAGACAATGTCCACCCCCGCGCCAAACGCGGCTGACAGCGCAACACTCAGCTGCTCCGTACCCAGCTGGATCACCCGGTGGCCCGCTGCCGCCAGTTCCTGCGCCTGTTCCGTACGGCGCACCGCGATGACGGTGTCGGCCCCGCGCCAACGGGCAAGCGCAAGAGCCGCGCGCCCGACAGCCCCAGCTCCGACGATCAGCACACGTGCATGGGCGTGCAAACCGGCCCGCTCCAGACCATCCCACGCGGTCACATAGGGCACGCCAAGACTAGCTGCCTGCGCCCAACTCAGACCATCCGGCATCGTCGCAACGCCATCCTCGGGGACCACGACAAAACCTGCGTGGCTGCCATCAGCGGTAAAACCGAGTTCCTTGCCGCTGCCAAACACACGCTGACCGATGCGCGACGCGGGGCCGGCTATGATTTCGCCTGCAAAATCGCGCCCGGGGACACGTGGGAGTGTCGTATAAGCAAAACGCCCCAGAACATTTTTGACGTCCGACGGATTGATACCGGCGGCAGCGACGCGCACCAGCACTTCGCCTGGACGCATTTCTGGAACAGGCAGTTCGACGAGCTTGAGGTGGTCGAGCGAACCAGTGCGATCAAACTGCAAGGCTTTCATAGGCCAGACGCTTTCGGCATCGGAGAGCCACCCACTCAGCTTTGGGCAAAGCGCTCAAACTCGGCAATTACGGCCTTCACCGCTGCCATGACGATCTTTTCGCCAGCCTCAACCGAGGCCTGGCTGGGATCGGACCCGATTCGGCCATCTGGAAAGCGCCGGCGATAATCTTCTGCATCATAGATGGGTCCCAGGGGCGCGATCTTGGGGGTCATGGCCACGTGTTTGATCGCGTCGGGATACCCGAAATAGGTCACCGATACCTCGGACGGAGTGGCGTGGCTGCCTTCTCCGACCGGAAACAGCTGTCTGCAGACATCCATCACGCCGGACAGTTCCCACCAGTTGCGCAGCTGACAGCGCAACGGCGGACGATTGGTGCCGGGATCCGAAAAGGTGATGCCGTGATAGATCTCGCTAAAGGCCGCATTGATCGTATTGATGTTACCGCCATGACCATTGAGCCAGTATATGCGGGTGAACCCATGCCGGGCGAGCGAGGTCGCCCAATCATACATTGCGGCAATCATGGTCGAGGGCCGCAGCGTAATGGTGCCAGAAAAGGCCATGTGGTGCTGTGCCTGCCCTACATTGAAGGTCGGTCCCACCAGAATTCCCGCCTCATCACCGGCGCGACGGGCGATGATTTCCGGGCATAGCGCATCGGTCCCCAGCAGACCGTTTGGCCCGTGCTGCTCGGTAGAGCCGATCGGAATCAGGATCGCCCTGGATTTTTCCAGATAAGCATCGATTTCGGGCCAGGAGGACAGGTGGAGCTGCATCGTCAACTCGCGATCGTTGGAGGAGTGTCTGCCCAGTTTTTCCACGCCCGGCGCCACGCATCAACCTTCCAGGCGCAGGAGCACCGCCCTGGCGGGCAACCCTTGCGTCCCTTCGCGGACCTTGGAGTAAATCTGCTGCCCCCCTTTTCCCCCGCCACACCTTCCGCCTAGTCTTTCACCAAACGCTATCTGACACATTCGGAGGAACCCATGGAAAACAAGGCGAGCGGACCGCTGGCGGGCGTGCGTGTCCTGGATCTGACCGAGTTCATCTTCGGTCCCTATGCCACCCAGACGCTCGCCGACCTGGGCGCTGAGGTCATCAAGATTGAAAATCCGGGCGGCGACCGGCAACGCCATAGCGGCAAGCATGCGACCCATTCCGAAATGGGCTCGGTGTTCATGGCGCTGAACCGCAACAAGCAGAGCCTGGCGCTGGATCTGAAGCGCGAAGGCGATCGCGAACGCCTCAAGGAACTTATCCCCACCGCCCAGGTGTTCATACATAATGTTCGCGCCGAGGCGATCGAGCGCCTCGGGTTCGACTACGAGACAGTGCGCAGACTCAATCCATCCGTCGTCTATGTCCATTGTGTCGGCTATGGATCGAACGGGCCCTATGCGGGTCGCCAGGCCTTCGATGATCTGGTTCAAGGCGCCAGTGGTGCTGCGGACCTGCTGCCGCGTGTCGATGGCAATCCGCAAATGCGGCTGCTACCCAGCTTCGTGGCTGACAAGGTCTCGAGCCTGCATGCCCTCTACGCGACGCTCGCCGCGCTGTTCCATCGCGAGCGCAGTGGCGAGGGCCAATTCGTCGAAGTGCCAATGTTCGAAAGCTTTACCCATTTTATGCTCATCGAGCATCTCTACGGCAGGACCTTCGAGCCGCCGCAGGGGCGCATCGGCCACACCCCAGCGCTGGCAGCGGACCGTCGTCCCCTCAGCACCAAGGATGGCCACATTGTCATCCAGCCGGTGAGCCGTGATGCCAGCGCCAAGTTTCTCGCCCTCGGAGGTATTCCCGATGCCTATGAATCGGAGCGCTTCATCAATGCCCCCAAGGGCAGCCGTGTTGCCGTCTACTACGAGATGCTGAAGGAAGCCGCGGCGACGCGAACCACGCAGGAATGGATGGCCCTGGGCCAGGAGCATGGCATTCCGATCATGCGTGCCAACACACTCGACGAAGTTCTCGAAGATCCTCACCTGCAGGCCGTCGATTTCTTCCAGCTGCGGGTTCACCCGAGCGAGGGGCCTTACCGCGCCATGCGTCCGCCGGTGCGGTTTGAAAAGACACCTGCCAGCATTCGCAGCGATCCGCCACTGATCGGACAAAAGGTAGCGGATGACGCCTGAGCGGCGAGTTCCGCCCGCAGAACAGGACCTCCATCAAGTTCAGGTGTGGTCTACAAAGGCTTGCATGGCCTGCCGTGCAACGTCAGTATTCCTGTCCCACCGTGCAAGGACGAGTGCACATGTCTGATACCGTTTCCGAAGAGCTGATTGCCGTACCGGACGACTGGGCCCAGCGCGCCTACGTCAACGCACAGAGTTATGACACACTGTATCGACGATCCCTCGAAGATCCGGACGGATTCTGGCGCGAGGTTGCACTGAAGCTTGACTGGATCAAGCCATTCAGCAAGGTACAGAATGTATCCTTCGATCCGGACGATCTCCACATACGCTGGTTCGAAGACGGCAAGCTCAACGTCGCTGCCAATTGCATCGACCGACATCTTCCCACGCGCGCCGACCAGACCGCGATCCTATGGGAAGGAGATGACCCTTCCCAATCGCGCGCCATCACCTATCGCGAACTCCACGAAGAAGTCTGCCGGCTCGCCAATGTACTGAAGTCCCTGGGCGTCAAGAAGGGTGACCGGGTGACCATCTATCTTCCCATGATCCCGCAGGCAGCCTACGCCATGCTCGCATGCGCCCGGATCGGAGCTATCCACTCGGTGGTCTTCGCCGGATTTTCACCCGACAGCCTGGCCGGTCGGATCAAGGACTGCAGCTCCAATTTTGTCATCACCGCCGATGAAGGTCTGCGTGGCGGCCGTACGGTTCCCCTCAAGGCCAACACCGACATTGCCCTGACCCAATGTGAGGGCGTGCACACCGTGCTTGTCGTCCGGCACACCGGCGGGACTGTCCAGATGCACCCAGGTCGCGATCGCTGGTACCACGTGGAAACAGCCAAGGTGTCCGGCGATTGTCCGGCCGAAGCGATGAATGCTGAAGATCCGCTCTTCATTCTCTATACATCAGGTTCCACTGGTCGCCCCAAAGGTGTCCTGCATACGACCGGAGGGTATCTTGCTTACGTCGCCTTCACCCACCGCATGGTGTTCGACTATCATGACGGAGACGTATATTGGTGTACTGCCGATGTGGGTTGGGTAACCGGACACAGCTACATCGTCTATGGCCCGCTTGCCAATGGTGCGACTACGCTCATGTTTGAGGGTGTCCCCAACTACCCGGATACCTCACGCTTCTGGCAAATCATCGACAAGCACCGCGTCAACATATTCTATACGGCACCTACCGCAATCCGGGCCCTGATGCGCGACGGGGATGGTCCTGTAAAGACCACGAGCCGGGCAAGCCTGCGCCTGCTTGGAAGTGTCGGCGAGCCAATCAATCCGGAAGCATGGCTGTGGTACTGGCGGGTGGTCGGAGACAGGCGTTGCCCGATCGTCGACACATGGTGGCAGACGGAGACTGGTGGGATTCTGGTTTCTCCGCTTCCGGGAGCCACACCACTCAAGCCGGGCTCAGCCACAAGACCACTTTTTGGAATTGTGCCCGAACTCGTCGACGCCGAAGGTAAGGTCCTAACCGGTGCCGCAACCGGCAATCTCGTGCTCACGCGCAGCTGGCCCGGACAGATGCGTACGGTCTATGGCGATCACCAGCGCTTCATCGATACCTACTTCAAGACCTATCGCGGCAAATATTTCACTGGGGACGGTTGCCGGCGCGATAACGATGGATATTACTGGATTACGGGCCGCGTCGACGATGTCATCAATGTGTCCGGCCATCGCCTTGGCACGGCTGAAGTGGAATCGGCGCTCGTCGCCCATCCGCTGGTAGCCGAGGCGGCCGTTGTGGGTTACCCCCACGACGTCAAGGGACAGGGTATCTACGCGTATGTAACGCTGACGGTCGGTCACGAAGGGACTGCGGCTCTGGCGGACGAACTGCGCGCGTTCGTTGCCCGTACCCTGTCACCGATCGCCCGACCCGATGCGATCCAGTTCACCTCGGCACTACCCAAGACCCGTTCGGGAAAAATCATGCGTCGCATCCTGCGCAAGATCGCCGATGGTGAGATCTCCAGTTTAGGTGACACCTCGACGCTTGCAGACCCAGGGGTGGTCGATGAACTGGTCAAGAACGCCAGGCGCTGACCTCGCCATCGGATGCGGCATTCGCTCGTCATGGTCGGGGCACTAGGGCTGCTCCGTTCGCACGGCGCAAGGGCCGCAGCGCGCACCCCTGCGATATCGCCTATGATACGCCCGCGTACGCATCCATCGCGATTGCCATGTCGATGTCGTTCTGCGTCAGTCCTCCAGCATCGTGCGTGGAGAGCGTGACCTCGACGCGATTATAGACATTGAACCATTCCGGATGATGATCCATCTTTTCGGCAAGGAGCGCCACACGCGTCATGAACCCGAACGCCGCGCTGAAATCCCTGAAGCGAAAACTCTTGACGATCGCATCACGACCCGGCACGAGCGCCCAGCCTGAAAGTGCGGTCAGCGCCTCCTTGCGTGCGCGTTCATCGAGCTTGTGCATCTTGCGTCTCCTGTCGTCGTCCCGGGCTGAGGCATAGCATGGGCACATCGCCGGACGAACCCTCACTCGACACCATGGAAACCATCGCGCGTGCGGAGTTCTCGGCCCTGCCAAAGGAGTTCCGCGACCTGACCGGCGACGTCATGTTCGTGCTAGCGGAGGAGCCCGACCGGCAGACCATGGAGGAACTCGGCATAGCGCACACCAATCAGCTACTCGGTCTATTCCGTGGCGCCCCCCTCGCCGCCCGCTTGGCCAACATGGCCGGACCCGAGCCAACCATGATATTCTTATACCGGCGCCCGATCCTTCATCACGCGCAGGCATGTCGGCTTGAGACTGCCCAGGTGGTGCGTCATGTCCTTATACATGAGATCGGCCACCACTTCGGCCTTTCGGATGCCGACATGGCCCGTTTTGACGCCGAATAGTCAGAAGGCCATTCGGCCGGCTCCCTGATAGGCCGACTGCCTGAGCTCAGCACCATGTCTGCTACAGACCGTGACCAGAACAGACGTCATGGGCACGGGGCAAATCTGGCTTCGCAAGTTCAGAGGTCGAGGCGGTACTCCTCTTCGACTGTATAGAGGCTGCCATTCGCGGTCAGCGTGCTGCGAAACAGAAAAAAGCGGTCAACCGCAAAGCGCTGACTTTGGTACAGTGCAAAGCCTTGCAGATATTCCATCAGTTTGCCGCGATGTGGAGCCTTGAGCCGTGCCAACGTGACATGTGGAATGAATTTCCGTCCATCTGCCGGCAGATCAAGACGTGTCAGCGCCGTATCGATCTTTTTCTGCAGGTGCAGAAGCGCTGTATTACTCCGTGTTCCAACCCACAGCTGACGTGGATCCTTCGCTGTAAACACGTCAACGCCAAAGAGCTCGAGCTCGAAAATGGGTTCACGCAAAGCCGACAGCGCATCATCGATATCCGCAAATTTCCGACCGTCAACATCCCCAATAAAACGCAGCGTCAGATGAAGCTGCTCACGTGACTGCCAGCGCGCGCCTGGTACCCCACCTTCCAGCAGCAACAAGGACTGGCAAATGCTGTCGGGAATGGCAAGGCCAACGAACAGACGCATCATGCCGGCACCACGCGTCGTCGCGAGAGCCTGCCCAGAGGTAAGCGCCCACGAAAAAGGACAACACAGCCAAAGTAGCCGCCCCCACCGAGGAGCACGGCAAGGGCTAATGCCCCCAGATCACGATACGCGCCAGGGTGCAGCAGATGAAGCCCAACCTGCCCGCCAGCCAACGCGCCCGCTGCCGTAGCAGCCGCCGCAATCAGGATGGCAGGCACGGCGCGGCGAAATTGCGCGTCGATATGCAAAAGATCACGCTTGCGGCCAAGCCACACCAGGGCACCGACATTGACCCAGGCGCCAAACGACGTACCAAACGCGATACCTCCGATGCCGAAGCCAAGCCCCCAGACCAGCGCCACCTTGAGCGCAATATTGGCAGCCACAGAGAATGCAGTGATGCGCGCCGGTGTCATCGTGTCATGCCGCGCATAGAAGGTGGACGCCAATATCCGCACCATGGCGAATGCCGGCAGCCCGGCACCGTACGCAGCCAGGGCCACGGCCGAAATGCCGGCGGCCTGCACATCAAAGTGACCGTGGGCGAAGATTGCCCGCATGATCGTGTCGGGAATAGCAACAAAGGCCATGGCGAAGGGCAGTACAGTCAACAGCGACAGCGTGGCAGCCTTGTTCTGTGCGGCATCCGAGCCCCTGGCATCACCAAGGGCGAGCTTCGCGCTCATCTCGGGCAAAAGAACGGTACCAAGCGCGATGCCAAGGACGCCCAGTGGCAGCTGATCAATGCGGTTCGCATAGTAGAGCGCAGTCAGACTGCCGCTGGCGAGCATGCTGGCCAGCAGCATGTCGATGAACGGTGCGATCAGCACGCTGGCCGCTCCGAATGTCACCGCGGCAAAGGCCTTGAAGAATTCGGCGATTTCGGGGGTCCAGCGTGGCAGTGTCATGCGCAGCGAAAGACCGGCGCGCCGGGCCGCGATCAGGATGAAGAACAGCTGGGCAAACCCGCCTGCCAGCACGCCCCACGCTGCGGCCTCGGCCGCATTTGGAAACCAGGCACTGGCGAACAGGGCGGCGATCATCGCTACGTTGAGCAGGATTGACCAGGCTGCGGCGGCGGCAAATTTCTCCAGCGCATTTAGCATTGCAGACAGCTGAACCACGACCACGGTCAAGATCAGATAGGGAAAGGTAATGCGCGACAGGTGGGCGGTGAGAGCTATCTCTCCGGGATTTCCGTCAAACCCTGGCGCCATCACACGAACGACAAGCGGCATTGCCCATAGCGCAGCAACGAGAATGACCATCTGGGCCGCCATCTGCCAGGAAAACACGGCGTCGGCAAAGCCCGCAGCGGCCGCTTTCTCACCCCGGGCCTGCAACGCAGCGTAGCGCGGGAGAAAGGCAGGATTGATCGTTCCCTCGCCGAATAGGCTGCGAAAATAGCTTGGAAACAGGAACGCAACGAAAAACGCATCCGACAGCGGGCCGGCACCGAGGATCGCTGCCTGAAGAATGTCGCGAATGAACCCGGTGATGCGTGAGAGCAACGTGAAGCCGCTGACCGAGAGGAACCGCCGGAACATCAGCTGTGATCCTTTTGGGCCTTGACCTCGCCAATCAGCTTTTCGACATAGGGCAGAATATTGGTAACGATGATCTTCTCACCCTGAACATTGGGATGGATGCCGTCGGCCTGGTTCAGCCTTGGATTGAGCGCCACCCCCTGCAGGAAGAACGGGTAAAGCAGAACATGCTCCTCGCGGGCCAGTTGCGGATAGATGGCGTCGAACGTCTTAACATAGCGCAGGCCGAGATTGCGCGGGGCCTTCATTCCCGCCAGCAGAACCAGGACATGGGCCGCCTTCAGATGCTGAACAATGGCTTTAAGATTGCGCCGCGTCTCTGACGGCGGCAAGCCTCGTAATGCATCATTTGAACCAAGCTCGACAATCGCCGCATCAGGATGATCCGCCAGCGACCAGTCGAGCCGGGCGAGCCCGCCGGCTGAGGTATCCCCGGAGACACCTGCATTGATGACAACGGCATCGAAGCCCTTGGCCTTCAGCGCCTTCTGCAGCACGCTCGTAAACTCGGTGCCTGGCGGCAGGCCATAGCCTTGCGTCAGGCTTGTGCCAAGGGCCAGAATACGCACCGGCGCCGAGGCGGCAGCTGGACTGACCAGCAGCAGCGCGGCCAGAAGTCCTGTACGACACCAGCGCGTCGGTCCAATGCTTTCACCGGCTGAGCGGGTCTTGCGCACGCTGCTGTCCTTTAGCCATTTGCAAGGGAACCCTCCGATGCATGCTCCTGCGTCGCCCAGTCCGGCAATTGACCTTGCCGAGGTCAGTCTGACCCTGCCAAGTGCAGCCGGACCAGTCGATATCCTGAAGGGCATATCGCTTCGCATCCCGGCTGGCCAGACGGTAGCGCTGCTGGGTCCGTCCGGATCGGGCAAATCCTCACTTTTGATGGTCGCCGCAGGGCTCGAAGCGCCAACGGCGGGCAGCGTTGTTCTTGCCGGTACCGATCTTGGCACGCTTGGCGAAGATAAGCTTGCGCGCTTTCGTGGCACCCATGTCGGCATTGTGTTCCAAAGCTTTCATCTCATCCCGACCATGACGGCACTGGAGAACGTGGCAGTTCCGCTCGAGCTGGCGGGCAGGCGCGACGCCTTCGCCCGCGCCAGCAGCGAGCTTGAAGCGGTTGGGCTGGCGGCCCGCGCCGCCCACTATCCCGGCCAGCTGTCGGGCGGGGAGCAGCAGCGCATAGCCCTGGCCCGGGCCATGGCCCCACAGCCGAAGGTGCTCTTTGCCGACGAGCCCACGGGCAATCTCGACGCGGCAACCGGGGCGGCTGTCGCTGACCTGCTGTTCGACCTGCATCAGCAAAAGCACACCACGCTGTTTCTGGTTACACATGACGAGCACCTGGCCCAGCGCTGCCAGCGGATCCTGCGTCTGAAGGACGGCGTCATTGTGTCCGACGACGAGGCTGGCGCATGAGAACCACCCTCGCGGCCCTTGCCATCGCACGCCGACAACTGCGCGGCGGCATCAAGGGGCTTCGCATATTTTTCGCGGCGTTGCTCCTCGGCGTACTGGCGATTGCATCAAGCGGCTCGCTGTCTGAAGCAATCCTGACGGGTCTTGACCAGCAGGGGCGTATCCTTCTGGGCGGAGACGTCTCGGTCAGTCTTGTGCATCGACCTGCAACCGCGCAGGAGCGGCAGTTTCTCGACGCTTATGGCCGGGTGTCGGCTACGACCACGATGCGGGCTATGGCCTATCACCTGCCGCAAACCCAGAAGAGCCCGCGCACGCTCGTCGAGCTTAAAGCCGTGGATGACGCCTATCCCCTCTACGGGACCGTGGGCCTTGCTCCGCATCTGCCACTGGCGCGGGCTCTTGCCTGTTCGCCAGCATATTGTGGCGCCTTGGTCGAAGACACGCTGCTTGCCCGTTTGGGACTTAAAACAGGCGGCTTTCTGCGTATAGGCGCCGGAAGGTTTCGGGTAACCGCGGTACTGACCGATGAACCAGACCGGATCGCCGATGGTTTCAGCCTGGGGCCACATATTCTGGTGTCAACGGCGGCACTCGCCCGCACCGGACTTATCACGGTGGGTAGTCTCATCGACTATCACTACCGCATTGCCCTGTTATCGGGAAAAACTGTCAGGGGCTTCCACGACGCGGCGAACCGGCGCTTCGCCAATGCCGGCTGGCAGGTGCGCGACCGCACCGATGCCGCGCCGGGGCTCAAACGCTTCGTCGAGCAGCTCACCATGTTCCTGACGCTGGTGGGTCTGACCGTCCTGGCAGTGGGAGGCGTGGGCGCGAGCCAGGCTGTCGAGGCCTTTCTGCAGCGAAAGGGACCTGAAATCGCCACCTTCAAGACGCTCGGCGCAGACGGTACTCAGATCCTTGTGATCTACTTTCTGCAGATTATGGCGATTGCCGGCGCGGCAGTTCTATGCGGCGTTGCGATCGGTGCAGCGCTTCCTTTTGTCACCGACATCAGTACGGTTATGCCCTGGCCTGCCAGTCTTGCGATTTATCCCGCACCCTTGATGCTCGCGGCCTTCTTCGGCCTCGCGGCCGCGGCAAGCTTTGCCATTCCACCCCTTACCCATGCCCAGGCGATTACCCCGGCCTGCCTGTTTCGCGATCTCGTCGCCCCGACCCGCGGACGAGGCCGGCTCCTCCACGTTCTTGCTGCCGGAGCCTGCGGCGCCGCAGTCATCGCAGTTGCGCTATGGATTGCGCCGCAACCGCATTTTGCCCTCGAATATCTTGCTGGAATTGCCGCAGGTCTTCTTGCCTTGCGGCTTTGTGCCGAAGGCGTGCGTTGGTGCCTGAGGCGACTGCCCCGACTTCAACAACCGCTCGTGCGTCTGGCCATTGCCAATTTGACACGGCCGGGAGCCAGCATGACCGGCATCATCGTGGCACTCGGTCTGGGGCTGACATTGCTTGCCACCGTGTCGCTGCTCGACCATACGATCCAGCAACAGGTCGTGGACAGTCTTCCCGCGACCGCACCTAGTTTCTTTTTTGTCGACATTCAACCCGATGAAGCCAAGGCGTTCGACAGCACCATCTTGGCCTTCAAAAACGCACGGGACTACAAGCGCACCCCAATGATCCGTGGACGGATTACTGCGCTTAATGGTGTCCCGGCGGTCAACGCCAAAGTGGCTCCAGACGCGCGCTGGGCACTTTCCGGAGATCGCGGGATCACCTATGCGGCCACGGAGCCCAAAGGGACCATTTTGACCCAGGGAAAATGGTGGCCCGCGGGCTATCGGGGTCCGCTGCGCATCTCGTTCGACGCCGAGCTGGGCAAGTCCATGCACCTCAAGCTCGGCGACACGCTCAGTGTCAACGTCCTAGGCCGCGAGCTGACCGGCACGATCGCCAATTTTCGCAGAGTGGACTTTTCCAACGGTCGGCAAAATTTTGTTCTGATCCTGTCGCCGGGCATCATCGATCATGCGCCACATGATTATCTTGCAACTGTTCGCGTTCCCGCCCACGAAGAGGAGGCAGTCTACCGTGCTGTCACCAATCGTTTTGACAACGTCTCTACCGTCCGGGTGCGGCAGGTTATCACCACCATTGACAGTCTATTGCAGGAACTGGCCGATGGGGTTCGCGCTGCCAGTCTGGTGACGATCCTTTCAGGCCTTCTGGTTTTGGCCGGTGCTATTGCCGCCAACCAGCGCGCTCGCCTCTATGACGCGACAGTGCTGAGGGTCCTGGGGGCGACGCGCGCGCAGATTGCCGCTGTATATCTGCTCGAATACGGCTCTCTCGGCATACTTACAGGCGCCCTGGCCTTGGCTGCAGGCAGCGCCGCCGCCGCGCAGATTGCCCACCGCGTCCTTCATGTACCGTTTCAATTCGATGTCAGCGTCGCACTCCTCACCGTTCTGGGTGGCGGCATTGCAACCCTGATCTTCGGCTTGGCAGCCGCCCTCGCCGCGCTGGGTGCGAAGCCCGCGACGCTGTTCCGGGCGCCTTGACCTCTCATCGAAAGTACCCGCTTAGGGCTGCTACGCGCCCTCTGCGCCCGGGTGCCGCCGCCTCTGCGCGCGCCAACCGCCATGGGCGCAACCACTGGATCCCGCCCCCTGCCGAAAGGCAGGCGCCGGGGGCCCCGTCAGCCTGGCGAGCCCAACTGATCCCCATCCCTGGCGATTTATTTTCTTAAACATTCACAATACGTTGGCCCTTGGCCTTGATCGGGGGCGAGCAAGCTCCGATATTAGCTGCGTCATCCGGGCCTACCATCAATGGTCCGGCACAGGAGGTTTGCCAGATGGCGAATGACTACAATCGCGTGCTGCGCGGACGCGCAGAGAGCGCAGCCGGTCTCTATGATGCCGGCCTCCGCAGTTACATGCTGCGGGTCTACAATTACATGATCGTTGGCCTTGGGTTGACCGGCGTCACCGCATGGATCGTCGCCAACGTGGCCCCGGTGCGGGCGCTGTTCTATCAGGTGCAGCAGACTGCCACTGGCTATGCCTACGGGTTGTCGACCCTGGGCTGGGTCGCGCTGATTGCGCCCATTGGTTTGGTGCTGCTGCTGTCCTTCCGGATCAACCGGATGAGCCTCGGAGCGGCGCAGCTCGCCTTCTGGGGCTATGCCTCACTGGTTGGTATCGCGCTCGCCCCGATTCTGCTGCTTTACACCGGTGCCAGCGTTGCGGAGGTGTTTTTCATTACCGCAGCCACCTTCGGCGCCATGAGCCTTTATGGCTACACGACCGGACGCGATCTGACCGGGTTTGGCTCGTTCCTGTTCATGGGACTGATCGGCATCGTCATCGCGATGGTGGTGAACATGTTCCTGCATTCGGCAGCCATGCAGTTCGTCATCTCGGTGATCGGTGTCCTGATCTTTACCGGTCTGACCGCCTATGACACGCAGGCGATCAAGGAGAGCTACTCCGCGAATCTCGACGGCTCGCTGCAGGGCCGCGCCGCGATCATGGGGGCTCTTCGCCTCTACCTCGACTTCATCAACCTGTTCATCATGCTGATGCAGTTGATGGGCCAGCGGCGCTGATCTACCAGTCACAAGCACACCATGAAGCCCCGGCAGGGTTCTGCCGGGGCTTTTTCTTTCCCGTGGCCAAATTTTCGCGAAAGCATGGATCAGGCCGCTGCTCGGCCAAACAAGGCCGCACCCTAAGTACTGGTGGCGCTGATCGCTACTCGACCAGAGCCTTGATCAGCTTGCGCTCAAGGACGCGCAGGACCTGAGCCAGCTCATGGCCGCGCTTGAGAACCTGTCCGCCGGCTGCAACAACCGCATACATGCCCTGTCTTGCGCGCAGTCTGGGATGCTTTTCGATGCGGTAGAGCGGCATTTCGCTACTCCGCCGAAAAACGGAGAAGACTGCCCGATCTTCCAGGAAATCCAGTGCATAATCGCGCCACTCGCCCGCCGCGACCATGCGTCCGTAGAGCGACAGAATACGGTTCAGTTCGGGCCGATCAAACCGCACTTCACAGCCCCCTCGCCCGCTAGCACCTCCGCTCCGGCTCTCGTTCCGTGAGGCAGAGCGGCCAGCCTCACGGAGCAGCGCTATGGGTTCTTCCGTCATTGGCTGAACTGTGAACCTTCGCTGACATCGCTGCAAGTCCATCAGGCCAAGACGCAGGCATCCCGCAGCTTAAGGCGCGGATCTGCCCCCGGGTTCTGGCCCGGTACGAGCGGGCAAGAGATAGCCCGTGACCGATTGCGCGGGCTTGAGTTCCGCGGCAGCGGCTCGTTCAACCTCGCGTGCTGGCACCGCCTGGATCCGGGCGGACCAGTTGCGTACATCTTGTACGGTCAGACCTATTGCCAAAGCCTGGCCATAGGCATTGGCCTGCGCAAACTGGCTTGCCCTGCGCGCGGCCGCCTCGGCAACGATTGCGGACTTGGCCCGTGCTAGAGTGCGCGGACTGACAGGTGCGCGCCTTAGGCGTGCAATCTCCGCATCGACCGCCCGCTCCAGACGGGACAGCGATACACCCGGGCGGGGCACCGCATAGATGCTGAAACTTCCTGCGTCCCGGTGCATGCCATCATAGGAAGCTGCCGCATCTTCGGCCAACCGCCACCGCGTGACGAGATCACGATAAAGTGCACCGCCATCGTCACCCCCCAGGATCTGGGCCAGTATGGCGAGAGCCTCTGCCTGGCCGGGACGGGCATCTGGATAGGACACCACCCGGTATTCGCGGGCGAATACCGGGTGCCGCGCATAGCGGCTGCGGATCAAAAGACGGGTTGGCCCAAGACGGGGGGGCTCTGCATACTCGGCGCGCGGCCGTAGTTCTCGGGCGGCCAGTTTGCCAAAGCTGGCTTCCGCATCGGTACGCACCGTATCGGCGGTTACGTCTCCGGCAACAACCAGAATCGCATTGTTGGGGGCGTAATGATGCGCATAGAACGCGGCAAGCGTGGGCCGATCGATATGCCGGATTTCAGCTGACCAGCCGATCACAGGTATGCCATATGGATGCGACAGGTAAAGAGCCGCATCCATCTGCTCCTCGAGCAGCGCCTGGGCATCGTGATCGACATCATTTCGGCGGACCTGCAGCACCAGCCTTCGTTCGCGCCGTATGCTGGCGTCGCGCAGTTCAAGGTCCGACATGCGGTCGGCTTCAAGTCCCATGACGAGCTTGAGCCGGCCGGGAGGAACCTGCTCATAAAATGCCGTGTAATCGTGAGTAGCGAAACCGCCCGCGATGCCGCCATTGCGGGCAATGGTACGGGCAAAACCATTGCCCCGCAGCGCCTTGGTCCCGCGGAACATCATCTTTTCCAGGAAGTACGCGAGGCCGGAATATCCTGGGGGGTCGTCGACGCCCCCCACGCGATACCACAGCATTTCAGTGACAAGGGGGGTGTTGTGATCTGGGACCACCACCACTTGAAGCCCGTTCTGCAGGACAAACTGATAGATCGCAGAGAGCGCTGAGGTCGTGCTCTCCTTTAGCGTGCCCAGCTTGCCATCAGCACGGGCCGCAGCGCGCTGGGGTTCGGACAGCGCCGGCATGCTGCGGCTGGGCTTGGCCGTGGACTGCGCATGCGCCAAGCCGCAAACGACGCCAAAACAGATCAGCGCGTGCGCAACCCTTTTAGAAAAGGCCATCGAACAAATTGCCGAACCAGCCCTCGTCCCGATTTTGCGGCTTGGTACGGTAAATGGTGTCCTGGGGCAGCGGCGCGGCACCACCCGTTATCTTGTGAAGACGCGCAGCTTCAGCCGAGGCGTTGACTGGCTTGTCGGCGTTGTTCTGCGGCCCGTAAATGCCGAACAGAATCTGGTTGGTGAAGCTCTGGTCGGCCATCTGCATGTTGCGGTTATCTGCAGCAATCTGCTGGCGAATGGAGTTGTTCGCTGAGGCCGCGCCAGCCTGAGCAAGCAAATCCTGCTCGACCGCACTGAAATGTCCAGGCGCCTGGGTGCTGGACGGCACGCCTGCCACTGCCGCCTCGGCCGCCTCGGCTGGATTGAGCGTATTGGTTGGCGGCGCACCTGGTGCGGGCGGCCGCAGATTGAAGTCGGGTGGGATCACGAGCGGCGCCTTGGTGGAGATTGCGAACGCATCCGGCTCGATCCGCTCCATGCCAGCGGCTTCCCGCAGGCTCTGACAGCCGGCAAGGCTGAGGGCCAGCATCGCCAGTACCGCTCCAACTGCAAAATGACGCGTTGGCATTCTACCTTCCTTCATGCTTGGCGCCGGGTTCGTTCCGGCGGTGCTGATCTTCCACCTCCGCTGCGGGCGCGCGCAGCAGAGATTCATAGAGGATCACAAAGACGCCGATCACAATCGCCGCGTCGGCCACATTGAACACATACCAGTCATAGCCGAAGGCGTAAAAATGAAAAAAGTCCGCGACCCGGCCATAGACCAGCCGATCTATCAGATTATTGCCGATCGCCCCGCCGATGATAAGACCGAGCCCGGCGGCCAGCAGTCGCCGGGTGGCCGTCCAGAGCCAGAGCGTCAGGCCAATGATGGCGAGAAGGGCCAGCCCCACGAGAGCGTCCCGGCCCAATACCGAGTGAGCCGGAAACAGTCCGTAGGAAACCCCCGGATTCCACACCATCACGAGATCGAAGAACGGCAGAACCGGCACCCGCGCACCGGGGGGCATGCTTATGAACCCGGCTCCATAGAGCAGGATCAGCTTGCTCGCCTGGTCAAGAACAAGGGCGACCGCCGCGCAAATAAACCCAACCTCGCGCGCGGTGAGCGGACGCTTGGCCCTCATGCAGGCGGCTCCAGGCTTGTCACGACCTGCGCGCAGCGCCCGCACAGCTCTGGCGCCTCTGCAACTCTGCCCACCTCCGGAAGGATCATCCAGCAGCGGGCGCATTTCTTACCTTCGGCCAGGACAAACTCCACCGCCACGCCAGGTACCTCGGCAAGCCGGAACGCCCGCGTGGACGCTGGCGCCCTTGTCACCTGCGCCTGTGACGTGATGGCAATTTCCGCAAGATCGGCAGTCTCGAACAGAGCCAGATCCGCGTCCGTCTCGACATGAAGAACGGGTGCAGCTTCAAGGCTTGCTCCGATCACCTTGTCGCGACGGGCCAGCTCCAGCGCGCCGGTTACGACCCTGCGTAGCTGCCGTATGCGATGCCATTTGGCCAGTAGTTCCGGGTTGTTCCAGTCCTGCGGCACCGCCACGAAATCCTGCAGGTGAACGCTCTGCTCGGCGCCAGGAAAGCGAGCGGCCCAAGCTTCTTCCATCGTGAAGACGAGAATTGGTGCGAGCCAGGTCACAACACGCCGAAAAATCTCGTCAGTCACGGTACGCACAGCGCGCCGGCGCACAGCGCTTCGGTCATCGCAATAGAGAGCATCCTTGCGTACATCAAAGTAAAATGCCGACAGATCGTTGGTGCAGAAGTTGAAGAGAGCCGAAAATGCACGGTTGAAGTCGAATGCGCCGTAGGCGACGCGTACCTCGATATCGATTTCGGCCAGACGTGCCAGCATGTACTGTTCAAGTTCCGGCATGACCTCACGCTCGAGCCGCTCATTTGCATCAAACCCATCAAGGTTGGCGAGCATGAAGCGGATCGTGTTGCGCAGCCGGCGATAGGCCTCGACGTTGGCCTTGATGATGTCCTGTCCGATGCGCAGATCCTGTGTGAAATCGGATGAAGCGGCCCACAGACGCAGAATATCTGCGCCATTCTTGTCTGCGATTACCTGCGGCGCCAGGGTGTTGCCCAGCGACTTGGACATTTTGTGCCCCTTTTCGTCGAGCACGAAGCCGTGGGTAAGCACGGCCTTGTAAGGCGCCTGCCCGCGCGTCGCGCAGGACTCCAGCAACGAAGACTGGAACCAGCCGCGATGCTGATCTGACCCCTCGAGATACAGGTCCGCCTGGGCAGCACGCGGCCAAGACGGATCGATCGGCTGTTCCACGGCAAAGACATGTGTGGAACCGGAATCGAACCAGACGTCCAGAATGTCGCGCACCTGTTCGAATTCCTCGGCCGCATAGGTGGGGCCGAGAAAGTCGGATGGTGGACGGGTGAACCAGGCATCGGCGCCTTCCTTGCGGAAAGTATCGAGAATACGGGCATTGACCTGCGCATCATCGAGGATCTGACCGTCTGCCTTGCGCACGAAAATCGCCAGCGGCACACCCCAGGCGCGTTGCCGCGACAAGACCCAGTCCGGGCGCCCTTCAACCATCGCGCCAATGCGATTTTGTCCTTGCGGCGGATACCAAGTGGTCTGCGCAATCGCCGACAGGGCCAGTTCCCTTAGTGTACGGTGGCCAAATTGCGGGAGCCGCTTGTCGAGGCTGGCAAACCACTGCGGCGTTGCACGGAAAATTACCGGCGCCTTGGACCGCCAGCTGTGCGGGTAGGAATGGCGCAGAGTACCCTTGGCAAGAAGCCCCCTGGCCTCGATCAGTTCCCGGATCACCGCGCCATTGGCATCACCGTCCTTGCCATCCGCCGTCAGGATGCGCTTTCCGGCAAACAGCGGTACCTGTGGGCTGAACGAGCCGTCCTCGGCGACGACATGGAATGGATCGGGCGCGTGTGCAAATGCGGCTTTGTTGGCGACATAGACGTCGTAGTCCTCTTCGCCATGTCCCGGCGCCGTATGCACAAATCCTGTGCCCGCTTCAGCCGTCACATGTTCTCCAGGCAGGAGCGGGACATCGAAATCATAGCCGCCCGCACGCAGAGGATGGGTGCAGATCAGTCCGTGCGGATCCACATCACCCAGCCGCTGCAGTACCAGCTTGGCATGCTGCGCCGTCTGGACAGCCAGCGCATCGGCGAGGATCAGCCGTTCACCCAGGCTGGCAAAGCCTCCCTCCTCGATCTGGCTGACTTCGTAGAGACCGTAGGTAATCGTCGGTGAGAAGGCGATCGCGCGGTTGGCCGGAATGGTCCACGGCGTGGTGGTCCAGATCACGACGCTGGCACCGCCATGAGCGGCCTCGCGCAGCGGAAATTTTACGTAGATCGTGGGGCTCGTCTTTTCATGATATTCGATCTCGGCTTCGGCCAGCGCCGTCCTTTCGACCGGTGACCACATCACCGGGCGAAAGCCCCGGTAAAGAAGACCATGCTCGACAAATTTCTGCAGTTCGCCTGCGATGAGGGCTTCGGCGCGAAAATCCATCGTTGTGTAGGGCCGGTCCCAGGCGCCGATGCAGCCAAGCCGCTTGATCTGCTCCCGCTGCACCCCAAGCCAGTGCTCGGCAAATGCGCGGCAGTCCCGACGCAGTTGCTCGGTCGGTACGCTGTCCTTGGCAATGCCTTTGGCACGGTACTGTTCTTCCACCTTCCATTCGATCGGCAGACCATGACAGTCCCAGCCCGGAACGTAGGGCGCATCCTTGCCCAGCATGCCTTGCGAGCGGACTACAAAATCCTTGAGGATGTGATTGAGGCCAGTACCGGAATGAATGTCACCATTGGCATAGATCGGTCCGTCATGGAGCACGAATACCGTGCGGCCCTGGGCCCGGCGCCGCATCTGCCCGTAAAGATCCATCTTAGCCCAACGATCCAGCCATTGGGGTTCAGCGGCAGGAAGCCCGGCCTTCATCGGGAAATCCGTCTTGGGCAGGAAAAGGGTAGAACGGTAATCGCGCGTGGGCGTCTCAGACATGTGCACTTCGTCTCAGGTCGTCAGTTAGGGCCAGCAGGCTGGCATCCGGCCGGCAGGCCGTAGCGTCGATCCGATGCCTGGCGCAGTGCCAGGCAACGCATTCGAGGCCCGCTCGCCAAAGGCAACAAATCCCTAGCCGGATCAGGAAATTGGGCTCGCCCCGCTTCTAGCAGCGCCGGCCTCAGCGGTCCAGCGGCGGCGGCATCAGAGGGGTCCGGCTGAGGACGGCCCGCGCCGCCGCGATATCGCGCGCGATCTGGGCTTTGAGCGCCTCGAGCGAATCAAACCGGTCTTCAGGCCGCAGATAGGCGATCAGCTCCACCGCCATATGACGGCCATAGAGGTCGCCTTCGAAATCCAGCAGATACGTCTCAAGCAGGGGTCTGGGCAGCTCGTACATGGGCCGGATGCCGAAATTTGCCACCCCGTCATAGCGGCCCAGGGTGCCATCACCATCAAGATCGCGGGCCCGCACCGCATAGACCCCATAGGCGGGGGCGAGAGAGCCCTCCCAGCGCATGTTGATGGTGGGATAGCCGATCACCCGGCCGCGCTTGTCTCCATGCTCGACATGGCTTTCGATCGTCCACCAATGTCCCAGCAGCCGGGCAGCTTCCTCCGGCTGACCGGCTTTCAGCGCCTCGCGAATGAGGGTCGACGAGATCTTGGCGCCGCGGGGGTTAGCGGCAACCGGCTCATAAAGCTGAACAGTGAAGCCGCAGGCCCGACCCATCATCATCAGCGTGCCACCATCGCCGACTCTACCCTTTCCGAACCTAAAATCGCGCCCCACCACGACGCCCCCTATCCCAAGTCCCTCCACCAGCACCGACTGCACAAACTCTTCGGCGGTCATCTGTGCCATCGCGGCATCGAACGACAGCGCAAAGAGGACGTCGGCGCCGAGCTCAGCGATGAGCCGGGCCTTGATGCGAAACGGCGTCAGGCGAAAGGCGGCATTATGCGGCCGAAAGAATTCCTGCGGATGGGGCTCGAAGGCGACAACGCCAAAAGGCGCTCCGCGCTGACGGGCCATCTGCTGTGCCTGCGCGATCAGCGCCTGGTGGCCAAGATGTACGCCATCAAAATTGCCCAGCGCCACAACGGCTCCGCGCAGGTCTTCTGGAACATCCTGATAGTGGCGAAGGATACGCATACCGGCCCTCAGCTCCGGGGCCGCGGCGGAGGCATGACCACTGCCTCACCTTCGAGCACGACTGTGTCAACGACCCTGCAGTCACAATCGAAAACAACGCGCCGTTTCTCTGCCAAGACGTCGCGCACACGGACTTCGGCTACCACCTTGTCGCCCACGCGCACCGGTGCCTTGAAGCGGCAGGAGAACCCTAGAAAAATCGTGCCAGGGCCCGGCATCTTCATGCCCAGAATGGTCGAGATGTAGCTTGCACTCAGCATGCCGTGCGCAATGCGGGTCCGGAAGGGTGTCGTCGCGGCAAACGCAGCATCGAAATGCACCGGGTTTGTATCGCCGGAGACTTCGCCAAACATCACAATGTCGCGTTCGGTCACGGTACGCGTGTATTGCTCGCTCATTCCGGGCTGTAGCTGATCGACATAATAGGTCATGGGCTGCTCTCTTCTGCTCGCCTCGGCTCTCTACCACATAAGCGCGCTCATCGCGCCGACGGCGTGTGCGCCCGCCTGGGTAAACAGGCGCGCCAGACTGTCTGTGCTTAGCACGCCGAGGTCTTCGCCATGGACCCCATCCGCGATGAAGACGACGTCAATGCCAACCCCATTGGCGCCAACGACATCGGTCTTGAGGCCATCGCCGATGGCCAGAGGGTGCGCGACAGAGTGACCGGCGAGCCGGGACGCCATAGCAAGCGTTACATCGTAAATCGGTCGATGCGGCTTGCCGTAGTAAGTGACCTGTCCGCCCAGCTCCTCGTAGAGAGCTGCCAGCGCGCCCGCGCAATAGACGAGGCGGGCACCGCGCTGCACCTTGAGATCCGGATTGGCGCAAAGAAATACCACGCCCGCCTCCGCCAGCGGGCGCAGCAGCGCGCGATAATCCTCGGGCGTCTCGCATTCATCATCAAAAAGACCGGTGCAAAGAATGAGGTCGGCCCGATCAGGAGCGCAGAGCTGAACGGCAAGTCCGTCGAACACCCCCCGATCGCGTTCGGGGCCCAGATGAAACATCCGTACGGGGCCTGCAGCCAGGCGCCGTTCCAGATCCTGACGCGCGGCCATGCCGGAAGTCATGATTGCATCATAGCAATCGGCCGGAACACCAACCCGAGAAAACTGCTCCAGGAGATCGCAGGCTGGCCGCGGCGCGTTGGAGAGCAGGATGACCGGCCCCTGGGCACGAAAGCGCCGCAGCGCCGCCACGGCAGGTGGACGCGCCGCTTCACCGTTGTGCAGCACGCCCCACACGTCGCACAGCAGGGCATCATAGCGCCCGGCTATCTCGCCAAGACCACCCAGGATCGGAATATCAGCCATGCCATGCGCTTGGCATGGAGGGCCCGTCGCGTCAACCGGTGCGACGGAATGGAATCACCGGAGCGGGCGATGGTGATTGTGATGGTTTGGTCCCGTCCTCGCGCACCGCGCGCGGCTCGCCAAAAAGGTAACCCTGGGCGAAATCCACGCTGAAATCGAGGAGTTGGACCACCGTCTTCTCGTCTTCCACACGTTCGGCGATGAGATCAAGGCCATGGCGGGCCAGGAGATTCTTGAAATCCTCAGCCGCCACTTGAGCCTGTGCGCCCTGCATGCCCCCCATCAGGGTCGATGCACGGACCTTGATATAGCGGAATCCGATCTTCTTGAGACGGGCGAAATCCAGATCGAGCGAACTGGTGTGGTCCATGGACAGGTTGAACCCCAGCCCTGCGAGATAGGTCAGGTTTTCATCGCCCCGCGGACCGGCCTTTGCCAGCGC
>JAGWRJ010000362.1 GCA_028869725.1 Alphaproteobacteria bacterium
CCGGCAGGCACTGCCCCCCCGCTCGCACGCCGGGTGGAGCTCTTCTTGAGGTGTCGGTCATCCCCTCCCGACACCGGCGCGTAACGGCGCATGGCGCCCGGTCAGTCCCCTGACCGGGCGTCTTTTTTATGGGCTCCGTGCGTGACCCGGCGCAGCGTGAGATTGAGGCGACCGCCTGCTTCGAGGAGATCCGAGGTGCCGGGTACGATGCGGTCGACGCCGTGAAAGGCAAGACGCGCGATTCCGCCAAACGCCAGCATGTCTCCAGAGCGAAGTTTCAGGCTGCGGGTTGGAGCGGTGCGGGTCGTGCCGCCGATCCGAAACAATGCATCATCGCCGAGGCTCACCGAGAGGACCGGGACGTCAGTGGCGGCCTCGTCGCGGTCCTGATGCAGACCCATGCGCGCGCCAGCGCGGTAGAAGTTGACCAGGCAACATTGCGGATCCGGAGCGTCGGGAAGCGCGGCTTGCCACACTGCAAGCAGGCGGGCCGGGATGGCAGGCCACTGAGCGCCGCTTGCGGGGTTGCTCTTCTGGTAGCGGTAACCGGACCGGTCCGAAACCCAGCCCAGAGAACCAAGGTTGGTCTGCTCGACCGAAAACGGTTTGCCTGAACGCGGCATTGTCGGGCGCAGGAAGGGCGCATGCTGTGCGGCCGACAGCACGTCATGCAGTAACTCTTTCTGTTGAGTGCGATCGAGCGCCTGCGGCCACAGCCAGATACCGGGAGCAATGACGAGTGGACGTGACAGCTGCATCAGTCTCTCCGCCACCTGGCAGCCGTCATGTCGGCGTGCATGCACCGGATGTGGCTTGAGCCGTACACATGCGCTCAGGCTTCGCGATAAACATTGCGGTAGGCGGCAGTTTCGCCACGCGCATCGAGCCAGGCCTGGAACGCGGCAACATCGTAGTCCTGCTGGATGAAGCGTGCGAGCGGCACACCATGCGCAGCGTCCCTGGCATACGGAATGAACAGGCGCAGCCAGCGTTGATAGGATTTGGGCATGTGCAGATACGGCCACCCGGCAAACTGGGCGAGCGCCGCTGCCTCGCCCTGCCAGCCCTCATGATGGATAATAAACAGGGCCGCTGCAAAGCTGGTGCGATCCTGGCCGCCCGAGCACTTGAGCAGGAAGGGCCGGGGCGCTTGGTCAAACGCCTCAAAAAGACGTGTCAGCATCGCCCGTGACGGCAGGTTTTTGCTCGAAAGCATGGCATCCAGATGCATGATGCCGGCGCGGGCGCAGATCCGTCTTTCGTAGTGCCACCAGCGCCAGTGCGGATTGGGGCCGCGCAGATTGATCACGCCGCGAATGCCGTGGCGGTGCAGAAACGGACCAAGCCGGCCACCCCAGGCCTGGGCCGCGCGCGCAGCCTGGCCAGGCACGACCCAATGGAAATTATAAAGGATATCAGTCAGGCAACGCATAGGGCGCGCACCATACTGGGGTGGAAGGGGTTTGGCGACGAGCTTTCGCCAGTGGCGTCCTTGGACGTACCCCGCGGCGGTTTGGGCGGGAACAAGGCCGCGGGACCTGTACCAGATCTTCTGGAGAGGCATTCATGGCAACGCGGAAAAGCATGCCACCCTGCCCTGTGCCGCGCAGAACGGGCCCGGCCCGGCGTATGAACGGCAGTCAGGCATCCTGCGCTATCAGGCTCAAGGATCGTGCTTGACCGGCAAACGCGCATCGCTATAGTGCCCGCCTTTCCGAGCCCGCGCAGGGTCCCGGCCGGGGTCGCGCGGCTCGCAGAAAAGGCAACGTTTTTCAAGGATTTGGTCCATGTTTGCGGTGATCCGCACTGGCGGCAAGCAGTACAAGGTCGCGAAGGATGACGTGCTCTCGGTCGAGAGGCTAGAGGGCGAGGCAGGCGCTGCGGTGACCTTTGCCGACGTGCTGATGGTTGGGGGCGAAACCCTGCGCGCGGGAGCTCCGCTTGTCGGTGGTGCCAGCGTATCGGCGCAAATCGTTGAGCAGGGCCGCGGTGAGAAGGTCATTGCCTTCAAGAAGCGCCGGCGCAAGGACTCGCGGCGCAAGCGCGGTCATCGCCAGCATTTCACCAAGGTGAAGATCACCGAGATTCACGCCGGCTGAGCCGGGTTTGCACAACAGCTGGCCGTTGCATCGTTCTGCGATGCAAGGGCAGACAGGTCCAGGACAAGACATATGGCGCACAAAAAAGCAGGCGGCTCTTCGCGCAACGGACGCGACTCGAACCCCAAAATGCTGGGCGTAAAGAAGTTCGGCGGTGAGGCCATCGAAGCCGGCAACATCATCGTGCGCCAGCGCGGCACCAAATTTCATCCCGGCAATAATGTCGGCATGGGGCGCGACCATACGATTTTTGCCACAACTGACGGGCAGGTTGCGTTCAAGAGCGGCTTCAAGCGCCGCACCTACGTATCGGTGCTCCCGTTCGCCCCAGCCAAGACGGCGGCGGAATAGGCGGCCTTCCGGGACATCCGGCCGCCAGCAAGAGGCGGCCATCGGGCGAGGGAGATGGTCCGCCATCTCCCTTTTTTTCTCGCCCGGAGGACGTCATGAGCCTGATCCTGGAGACCGAGCGCCTGGTACTGCGCCGCCCCCTGCCGAGCGATGCCAAGGCCATTGTCGCAGGCGTTGGCGAGTGGCAGGTCGCAAGGAATCTCGCCAGCGTCCCCCATCCCTATACCCTTGAAGACGCCGAGGCTTTTCTCGCCCGTGCCGGCACAGCAGGCGGGGTGGCGCTCGGCATCACCCTCAAGTCTGGCGCGGACTATATTGGCGGCTGCGGTGTGCATGTACGTGGACCCTCGGTCTATGAAATGGGCTACTGGCTGGCACGTCCCTATTGGGGTTTTGGCTACGCTACCGAGGCGGCACGTGCTGTCGTCGCCTATGCCTTTGACGTGCTCGGCGCTGCCTATCTGACTGCCGGCTGGTTCAGCGACAATCCTGCTTCCGGTCGGGTTCTGGAGAAGCTGGGCTTTTTGCCTGCAGGCCTGTCCCTGCGCGACTGCCTGGCCCGCCACGAACGCATTTTCTGCCACGACATGATCCTGGAGCCCGCGCTGGCGACAATCCCCGTGGGCGCGCCGCCAGTCGCAAGAGGATGGGTCCAGCCATGATAAGGATACGTGCGTGCGCGACGCAGCTGTGCGATGTATCCGGCGGTCAGTACCGCAGAATTTTGCTCTCCTCCCCCGCCTGAGGCGGGGGGAATTCCAGGAAGGAATATCCCGTCTTGCGTGGTTCGCTGTTCACTGGGGACTTGAAGTCCACATCCTCCCGACACGCCAACGCTGTGTCCCGCCGCTAGGAGGATCCGATGAAATTCCTCGACGTCGCCAAGGTGCATATCCGATCAGGTAGTGGCGGCAATGGCTGTGTTGCCTTTCGGCGCGAAAAATTCATCGAGTTCGGCGGCCCCTGGGGAGGTGATGGCGGCCGCGGCGGCGATGTCTGGGCCGAAGCGGTCGCCAACCTGAACACGCTGATTGATTACCGATATCAGCAGCATGTGTTCGCCAAAAATGGCGAAGGCGGCATGGGCAAGCAGATGTCAGGCGCGGCCGGTGCGGATGCCATCGTCAAGGTGCCAGTCGGAACCGAAATCTATGAAGAAGATGGAGAAAGCTTGATTGCCGATCTGACCGAGCCCGGTCAGCGTGTCCTTCTTGCCAAAGGTGGCAATGGCGGATTCGGCAACGCTCACTTCAAGAGCGCGACCAATCAGGCACCACGTCATGCCAATCCCGGTCAACCTGGAGAGGAAAAGACCATCGTTCTGCAGCTCAAGCTGATCGCCGATGCTGGGCTCGTAGGTCTGCCCAATGCGGGAAAATCGACCTTTCTGTCACGGGTCTCGGCGGCACGGCCCAAAATTGCCGACTATCCTTTTACGACGCTGACACCGCAACTGGGTGTCGTACGCAGCGATGAGCGCGAGTTCGTCCTCGCCGATCTGCCTGGCCTCATTGAAGGCGCCCATGATGGCGTTGGCCTGGGAGATCGCTTCCTTGGGCATGCCGAACGCTGCAGCGTCATTCTCCATCTGATTGATGGCACCCAGACCAATATCGTGAACGCCTATCGCACTATCCGTCACGAACTTGAAGCCTACGGGCATGGTCTTGCACACAAGCGCGAGATCGTCGTGCTGAACAAGATCGATGCGTTGACGCCGGAGGCACTCAGACGCAAGCGCGCTGCGCTCAAAAAAGCGAGCGGTCAGGAGGTTTACGTCATGTCCGGTGTCAGCGGTGAGGGCGTAAACGATGTCGTGCGTATGGTCGGGCGTGCGATCCTTGAGGTCCGCGATGCGCGCCATGCCACAAGTCCCACCACGAGCCGCTGGGTCCCATGACTGATCCGTTTGCCTGTTCCACGTCCTGTCTTGTCGTCGTCAAAATCGGCTCAGCCCTATTGATTGATGGGCCGGGCGGCGCCGTGCGTCAGCACTGGCTCGATGGAATGTGCGCCGACTTCGCCGAACTCGTGCGCGAAGGTCATCGCCTCGTAATCGTATCTTCGGGCGCAATCGCGCTGGGCCGTTCGGCGCTTGCTCTGAGGCCTGGAGCCCTCAGGCTGGAAGAAAGCCAGGCAGCGGCCGCAGTCGGTCAGGTCAAGCTCGCCCAGGCCTGGGCCGAAGCTCTGGCACGACAGCAGTTGGTTGCAGCACAGGTGCTTTTGACCCTCGACGATACGGAAGAGCGCAGACGCTATCTCAATGCCCGTGCGACGCTTGCGACCTTGCTCGAACTCAATGCTGTTGCCGTCATCAATGAAAACGACACGGTGGCGACTGCGGAGATCCGGTATGGTGACAATGATCGCCTCGCCGCCAGGGTTGCATCGATGATTGGAGCGGACTGGCTGATCCTGTTTTCAGATGTGGACGGGCTCTACACGGCAAATCCCCATCGTGAACCCGATGCGCGCTACATTGATGTCGTCGAGCAGATTACCCCCAGGATCGAGGCAATGGCCGCCGGTTCGGTTTCGGGCCTTGGTCGCGGCGGCATGGCCTCAAAGATCGCAGCTGCGCGGATTGCCACCAACGCAGGATGTCAGGTGGTTATAGCCAGGGGGCAGGATCATGCACTCCAAGCACTGCGCAGGGGTGGACGGCATACCCGCTTTCTGGCTGCAACCACACCCTCGGCGGCACGCAAACGCTGGATCGCCGGTACCTTAAAGCCCCAGGGCACGTTGCACATTGATGCCGGCGCACTGGCGGCCCTGCGCGCCGGCAAAAGCCTGCTTCCCGCAGGAGTGTGCGCCGTCGAGGGCGATTTTTCTCGAGGTGATGCGGTGTGCATCCTGGGACCGGATGGTCGCGAAGCTGGCCGCGGCCTCAGTGCCTATAGCGCCCAGGATGCTCGCGCCCTGCTTGGCCGGCACACGGATGAAATTCCCGCTATTCTTGGCTATCGTGGACGCGATGCCATGGTGCATCGTGACGATCTGGCTCTGACAGCAACGGTGCCGACATGAGCCTGGATGCCGACATGCTGGCGATGGGCGCGCATGCGCGCACTGCGGCACGAGACTTGCGTGAGGCCTCGGCGGCAACGCGAAACCACGGGCTTGAAGCTGCGGCGCAGGCACTGCGCGCTCATTGCGCGGCGATCCTGCAAGCCAACGCCCGTGATCTTGCACAAGCCCATGCGGCCGGACTTTCGGCTCCGGTCATAGACCGTTTGTGCCTTGATGCGGCGCGGATTGCAGCGATGGCATCCGGCGTTGAGGCGATCGCCCGGCAGGCCGATCCCGTCGGGCGGGAACTGGCAGGCTGGTCACGGCCCAATGGGCTGTCCATCCGGCGGATTACAACGCCGATCGGTGTCATCGGCGTGATCTATGAAAGTCGGCCCAATGTCACTGCGGATGCAGCGGCACTGTGCATTAAATCCTCTAACGCGGCGATTTTGCGCTGCGGATCGGAAGCGTTCGAAAGTGCGCGCGCGATTCATGCAGCCTTCACCGAGGGCCTGTGCGCAGGTGGATTGCCACCAAAGAGCGTACAGTTGGTTGAGGTCCGCAGCCGGCAGGCCGTAGGTTTGATGCTGCAGGGCCTTGGCGGCAGCATTGATCTGATCGTTCCACGGGGCGGAAAATCTCTCACCGCACGGGTGATGGCGGAAGCACGCGTGCCGGTGCTCGCCCATCTGGAGGGACTTGTGCACGTCTATCTACATGAGGGCGCCGATCTCGAAAAGGCGCGCGCACTTGTCCGCAACGCCAAGATGCGACGCACCGGTATTTGCGGTGCGGCGGAAACACTGCTGATTGATCGGACCATACTCACCACGGTTGGTCGTGCCGTACTCAAGGAACTTGTTGCCGCCGGCTGCGAGATCCGGGGCGATGAGGCGATCTGTACGCTCCTCAGTGAAGCAGTGCCTGCAGGTGAGGAGGATTGGCAGAGCGAGTATCTGGACGCGATTATTTCGGTGCGATGTGTGGATGGACTTGAGGATGCGATCTCCCATATCGAGCACTATGGCTCACAGCACACTGACTGCATCGTCACCGAAGATGCGATGATTGCCGAGGAGTTTTTGCGCCGAGTGGATTCGGCAATCGTCATGTGGAATGCCTCCACACAATTTGCCGATGGCGGCGAATTCGGGATGGGCGCGGAGATCGGGATCGCTACCGGGCGGCTGCATGCACGCGGACCGGTCGGCGCGGAGCAGCTCGTCACATTCAAGTATGTGGTGCGCGGTGATGGCCAGTGCCGTGACTGAATTGTCCGCTCCCGGTCCGGTTGCGCAAGGCCTGTGCATCGGCCTGCTGGGCGGGTCCTTCAACCCTGCGCATGCCGGCCATGTGCATATCACACAGGTTGCCCTGCGCCGGCTGGGGCTTGATTACGTGTGGTGGCTGGTCTCGCCACAAAACCCGCTGAAAGCAGCCAGAGGCATGGCGCCCCTGCAGCAGCGTCTGGATGTCGCCAAAGCACTATTTTCGCATCCGCGCGTCATCATCTGCGATCTGGAGCGGCGGCTTGGCACGCACTACACGGTTGATACGCTGCTGCATCTGAAACAGCGCTTTGCCGGGGTCCATTTTGTCTGGCTGATGGGCAGTGACAATCTGGAGCAGTTTCATCGCTGGCGGGACTGGCAGACCATCATGGGCCTGGTGCCGGTAGCTGTCATCGTACGCCCTGGCTCAAGCCTTGCCGCCTTGCGCGCGCGCGCGGCACAGCAATTTGCCCGCGCGCGCGTGTTTGAGCCCAAGGGCTTTGCGCTGCGCCATCCACCGGCAATGATTGTGCTCGACGGACCACGCCACCCCCTCAGCGCCAGCGCGATCCGCGCCCGCCGCTTGGTGGCCGCGAGGAGGCCGTGATAAATTGAACCGTTCAAAAGGGAGACCCAAGCTGACACGTCCAAAATCTGCACCACCGGCGAAGCGCGCGCGCAAGACGACCTCCGCCAAGACGACTTCCGCCAAGACGACCTCGGCCAAGGCGACGGCAGCGTCGCCGCGCAAGGCTGCCCCCAAGCGCTCTGCCAAGGATCCTGAGGCACGCAGGACCTCGGCCAGGAAGGCCGCAGCAGCAGAACCAAGCCTGCTCGCGCTCATCCGTTCATCCTTGGAGGACGATAAGGCAGAGGACATTGTGGTTATCGATCTTGAGGGGCGTTCCTCACTGACCGATAGGCTGGTCATCGCCAGCGGCCGGTCCTCGCGCCACGTCACCGCCACGGCAGAACATCTGGTTCGGCGCCTGAAGGATGCAGGATACGGAACGCGGCCGACTGATGGGCTCGCACAGGGAGATTGGGTCCTCGTTGATGCCGGTGATGTCATCGTCCATCTGTTTCGTCCTGAAGTGCGCCAATATTACGATCTCGAAGGCATGTGGCGTGTACCCGAACCCGAACGCGCGGTACGTTAGGTATGCGTTTGACGATTGCCGCGGTTGGACATGGCCGTGGCACACCCGAGGCGGCCTTATGCGAGGACTTCATCGGGCGGGCGCGCGCACTTGGGCGCCAGGCGGGCGTCACCCAGATCGCGCTCGAGGAAGTGCCACTCTCCAAGCTGCGTGAAAGCCGGGCCCGCAGGGCAGAGGAAGGCGAACGGCTGGCCCGTAGGATACCGCAGGGCGCCCATGTTCTTCTCCTTGATCCGCGCGGCGCCAACATGACAAGCGAGATCTTCGCCGAGCAGCTGGCTGGTCTGCGTGATGCCGCCACACGTGATCTGGCATTTGTAATAGGTGGGCCGGACGGTCTTGATCCCCAGGCGCTGGGGGCGGCCGGCAGTCTCGCCTTTGGCGCGCAGACCTGGCCGCATCTTCTGGTCCGCGCCATGCTGTGCGAGCAGATCTATCGCGGGCTCACCATCCTCTGCCGCCACCCCTATCACCGGGCGTGAACCCGATCTTAACCATAGGGGATGAAGGTGGAGCGCGAAGGCCCGGAGTGGCGTGCATGGACATAACTCGAACCGGACGCCTTGACCGCAGCCGTGCCGCGGCCAAAGCGCGGTCCGCGCCGGGCACGGAGGCAAGCGGCTTTTCGCTTGCAACCGGCGATGCGCCGCAAACCGTGGCGGTACACAGCGCAGCGCCACTGACTGCGCTCGATTCGATTCTCGCACTGCAGAGCGTTGGCGATGCGGCGTCGGGGCGATCAAAGGGTCTGACCCGGGGACACCATCTTCTGGCCATGCTGGATGAGGTGCGTGACGGCCTGCTAAGCGGCACAATGTCCAGGGCCACGCTGCATCGTCTGGCGGGTGCGCTCTCCGCCCGGTCCGAATATTTCAGCGACCCGGAACTGCAGCCGGTTCTGGACGAAATCGAACTGCGCGCCCAGGTCGAGCTGGCCAAGCTTGAACAGGCCGAGCGCAGGGCCGCCTGACAACCGGTTCGTGCTGGGCCGGCACATCCTTTTCTGATTGAACCCTCAGATGGGCCCCTGTATAAGGCGCGCGCTCGAATGGTGCGGCTTAACTTTCGGGGTGTGTCCATGGGTATAGAACTTCCGCCCGGCTACAGGCCGTCGGAACGTGAACCCTTTATGAATGACAAGCAGCGGGAATATTTCCGCCGTAAGTTGGCCGGCTGGAAGGAAGAGATCCTCCGCGAAAGCCGGGAAACCATCCAGAATCTGCAGACTGAAACCACTCCCAACGCTGATCTGGCGGATCGGGCCGCCACGGAGGCGGAGCGTCAGCTGGAGCTGCGTACCCGTGACCGCCAGCGCAAGCTGATCGCTAAGATCGACGCGGCCCTGCGCCGCCTCGAGGATGGCTCTTACGGCTTCTGCGAGGAAACCGGCGAACCCATCAGTCTGAAGCGCCTCGAGGCGCGGCCTATAGCGACCCTGTCGATCGAGGCCCAGGAGCGCCACGAGCGGCGCGAAAAGGTCTATCGCGACGATTAGGCCGGGCAGGCAGCGGCGCGCCTGACGCAGACAAACGAGGCGGCAGGAGCCCTGCTCTGCCATGTCTCAAGCCTGCAGCAGAGACCGGATATGGCAGATCCGCAGATGTGGCCGGGCCTTTCGTGCCCGGCCAGCTTTGAGGCAGGTAGCGTCACTCAGAACGGCATCAGGATGTCGTAAAGCTGCTGCCCCAGAGGCGGCTGCTGCACGTCCGTGATCTGACCCCGGCCACCATAGGACAGCCGGGCATCGGCGATCTGCGCCAGGTTGATGGTATTGTCGCTGGTAATGTCTTCGGTGCGCACGATGCCGCTGATCTGCAGATTACGCAGCTCGTCATTGACCCGGACCTGCTGGCTTCCCTCGATCACCAGATTGCCGTTGGGCAGCACCTGGGTGACGACTGCCGCCAGCGTGAGATTGATGTCTTCGGAACGCGCGATCGACCCGGCGCCCTGGTTGGCGGTGGTCGAATTCATGTTGACGAGCTTGGACGGATCGGCGCCGGTGATCCTCGCCAGCTGACCTTGCAGGCCGAACAGGTTGCCAACGCCTGCCGTGTCCGCGTTGGAGCGTGAGCGCTGCGTGGTATCGGAGAGCTTGGCGGCATCCGCAATCGAGATATTGACCGTCAGCAGGTCACCCACGCGGCTTGCGCGCGGATCGTGAAAGAAGCTGTGTGCTCCCACTGGCCACAGCGAATTAGTCAGATGCGTGTCGGGCGGCATCATCGGTGGCATGGGCATCGATATCGGCTGATAATTGGGCGCAGCCGTGGGATTGGTGATCGGCGAAAGTGCAGGAGCTTCACCAATATGCTCCAGGCGATCTACGGCACTGCACGCGGAAAGGGCAAGGCCGGCGAGGGCAACAATGGCAACGGACTTCAATGGGCTGCGGGGCATGGATGAACTCCCGGTGGGTAGCGGGTTTAGAGATTGGGCAGTGCGGAGGACGGACCGGCTGCGACTGTTCCTGGACCTGTGACCACGGCGCTGATCTGGCGGTACGACACCGGATTGAGCACGGTGACGGTTTCACCCATGCCGCCCTGGCTCATGGCTTTGCCGATGGCGGTCAGAGAAATACCGGGTGCGGAAAACACCATGGTTACGGTGCTGCCCTTGGCGACCAGAATCGGCGCACGCACGTCGGACGCGTGCAGTGGCTGATTGGCTTCGAGGTAGCGTCGCGCTTCCTTGCCCTCGAGCGTGCTCATATCAGCGACGACGTCCCCATAGGCAAGTGCTGGCGGCACATTGGCGTAGGCAAGATCGCCGGCGGTGATCATGGCACCACGGGCGATGTTGTGGGTTGGCACCACGATCCGTACGGTCTTCTGACCCGCTGCGGCCACAGGGGCGATCTGCGCGCAGGCAGGCGCAGCGGCGAGGCTCAGGGCGGCGGCCAGGATAAGTGCTTTCACGGTTAGCCTCCTAGTTGCGCTGTGGTCTGCATCATCTGATTGGCGGCAGTGATGACCTTGGAGTTCATCTCATAGGCGCGCTGGGCAGTGATCAGCGCCGTGATCTCATTGACGGGATTGACGTTGGAGGTCTCAAGATATCCCTGCTTGATTGTTCCGTAGCCTGACGAACCGGGCACGCCAGCCTGTGGCGGACCAGATGCCGGGGTTTCCGAAAACAGATTGCCGCCCAGCGCATTAAGCCCGGCGTCGTTGGCAAAGCGGTCGAGTTCGAGCTGTCCAAGCACGGTGGGGGTCGAGGTGCCCGGTACCGTGGCTTGAACCTGACCTTCGTTGTTGACTGTGACGCTGAGCGCGTTGGGTGGCACGGCAATACCTGGTGCGACCGTATAGCCGTCACTGGTGACAATCTCCCCGGTTGGAGACAGCCCGAAATTGCCGGCGCGCGTGTAGGCGTAGGTGCCGTCCGGCAGTGTAACCTTGAAGAAGCCGTCGCCCTGGATCGCCATATCATAGGGATTGGAGGTCTGGGTGAGATCTCCCTGGGTATCGATGCGGTAGACCGAGGAAGTACGTACGCCTGCACCCAACTGGATGCCGGCGGGCACCATGGTTCCGGTGTCAGACGTCTGCGAACCTGGCTGCAGCACATTCTGATACAGCAGATCCTCAAACTGTGCGCGTTCCGCCTTGAAGCCGCTCGTGTTCATGTTGGCGAGGTTGTTGGCGATCACCTCGACATTGGTCTGCTGGGCCTGCATGCCCGTAGCTGCGATACTGAGTGCACGCATGATGGCGTCTCCTTAGGGCTGGACCGTGCCCAGCTTGTCGATGGCCTGGGTCTGCAGCTGCTGCTGGCTTTTGGTCAGGGCAGCCATCATCTGGTACTTGCGCATGATCTTGATCATCGTGCTCATTTCCATGATGGGCTGGACGTTTGAGCCTTCGAGCATGCCTTGCTGGATCAGCCCGCCGGGATTGGCCTGTGGCTGCTGGCTCGTGGCATAAAGATTGGAGCCCTGCTGGCTCAGTCCGGCCTGGCTGGCAAAGCCAACGATCTTGATTGTGCCGATCTGCCCTTGCGCGCCGCTCACCGTACCGTCGGTTGCGATATAAATGTTGCCGTCCTGCGGGGTCACGGTGATGGGACCGCCGTCTCCGATCAGGGGATAACCATTGTCATCGACAATCTGACCCTGAGCATCGAGCTGGAAGTGGCCGTCACGCGTGTAGCGCACGCCATTTGGGGTCTGAACCTGAAAGAAGCCGCTGCCGGCAATGGCAAGATCGAGAGGATCTCCGGTCTTGTTCATCGGGCCCTCGCTCACATCGCGAAACACGCCACCGTTCTGGACAAAGGCAAGAGGCTGGCTTGTCTGCAGGCCGGTGGCAGTGGCGGCCGGAGGCACGTTCTCGAGATATTCCTGAAACTGCATGCCCTCGCGCTTGAAGCCAGGCGTCGACATGTTCGCCAGATTGTTGGCGATCACGTCCATCGCCTGATAGGCCGACAGCTGACCGGACAGATTGATGAGCAGTGCATTATCCATGGCGTCTCCGGATCCTTTCTGGTCCTGGATGCCCAGCCACTGCAGCTGTCATGCCAACCGGACTGACCCGGAAAAGTCTGGGATTTCGCGCCTGGCGGAGGACATGACCGGCAAATTCTGCCGGGACAGTGCGACCTGCCCGGCAATTTGAACCAGTCCTTAACCACGACCACCTAACTTGCCGTGCGACGAAGATGTTCAGGGGCATTCGCCATGGCAGGCAAAGAGGCCGAGCCGGAGGACGATGAAGAGGGCACAGACGCTGAGGCGCCACCCAAGAAGGGGCTCTTTGCTAACAAGAAGTTACTGATTATCGCTGCGGCTGCCTTGGTCGTCGTGCTCGGTTCAGGTGCAGCTGCCTATTTTTTCCTGTTCAGTCCGAAGCCGCAGACGCAGCTGGCCAAGGCCAAGGAGCCGGCGCTGCCGCTCGTGCCGCCCACCGTGGTGTTCTACAACGTGCCGGACATCGTGGTGAACATCCAGGGGCAGGATGGCAACCCCACCTACCTCAAGCTTGCGGTCACGCTCGAACTCAAGAATGCGCAGGAAGAGCAGGGCATCAAAGTGCTGATGCCAAGGATCGTAGACCAGTTTCAGAGCTATTTGCGCGAGCTGAGAGTCACCGATCTGCAGGGCTCGGCCTCAGTGATGCGGGTGAAGGAAGAACTGCTGCGGCGGATCAACCTGGCAACAGCCCCATACCGCGTCCAGGACGTGCTGCTTAAGGAAATGATTGTTCAATAAGTGGAATAATGACCATGGCCGACGAAGCCCAACCGCCGGTAGAGGCGCCTGCTGCTGACGAGGATAGCCGCCCGGTTGCGAGCGAGCGAATTCTCAATCAGGACGAAATCGACAGCCTGCTTGGCTTCGATGTCAATGATGAGCAGCTGCAAGACAAGTCAGGTGTCCGCGCCATCATCAACTCGGCGCTGGTCTCCTATGAACGCCTGCCCATGCTTGAAATCATCTTTGACCGCCTCGTGCGGTTGATGACGACGAGCCTGCGCAATTTCACGTCCGACAACGTCGAGGTCAGCCTCGACAATATTACTTCGATCCGCTTCGGCGATTACCTCAATTCCATCCCGTTGCCGGCCATTCTTTCCGTCTTCCGGGCTGAAGAACTGGACAATTACGGCCTATTCACCATCGATTCCAATCTCATCTATTCGATTGTCGATGTGCTCCTTGGCGGACGGCGCGGTACCGCGGCCATGCGCATCGAGGGACGGCCTTATACCACCATCGAGCGCAGCCTGGTGCAGAGGATGACAGAAGTCATCCTCCAGGACATGACTCAGGCGTTTGAACCGTTGGCCCCGGTCAGCTTTACCCTTGATCGGCTCGAGACAAATCCTCGCTTCGCCGCGATTGCGCGGCCAGCGAACGCGGCGATTCTCGTCAAACTGCGCATCGACATGGAAGATCGTGGGGGGCGCACGGAGCTGCTTTTGCCTTACGCCACTCTCGAACCCATCCGCAAACTGCTGCTTCAGCAGTTCATGGGCGAGAAATTTGGCCGCGATTCAATCTGGGAAACCCATCTGGCCACGGAGCTGTGGTGCACGCGGCTCGATATACAGGCCATTCTAGACGAGCAGGTTATGTCCCTGTCGAAGGTCATGAATCTCAAGGTCGGTGACACGATGATGCTCAATGCGAGTCCGGATTCGACGATCGAGCTGCGCTGTGGCCACGTGCCCTTGCTCAGCGGGCGCATGGGACGTGTCGGCAATGCCGTAGCTGTGCGGGTCGAGCGGGCTGTGCAGCGTGCCGACGCATCACGTCAGCTTTAGGGGGCCGTTATGTCGATCTCGCTTTGCATTGAAATCCTCCTGTGCGTTCTGCTCGTGGCGACGCTGGGCTTCTGTCTGATACTGGAACGCAAGCTGAGCGCCATGCGCAAAGGTCAGGATGGTCTCAAGGCCCTGATCGCCGAGCTCAATGGAGCCATTGGCGCTGCAGGTACCTCGATGCGACTGCTGAAGTCCGCGGCAACTGGCGCGGTCGAAGAACTCGACCAGAAGGTTGGTGCGGCGCGGGCGGCGATCGATGAACTGTCGGTCCTGACTGCGAGTGGCGATCGCATTGCGGCCCGCATCGAACGCAGTCTCGAAGTCCAGCCTCGTCCGCAAACCTCGGTGCTACCTGCGGCAGCTGATCGTCTGGCTGGCGTGCGTCCGCGCATTGTCCGTCCCAAGATGCCGCTAGATCAGGTTATGGAAGGTGTGCGGTGAGCCGTCTCTTCCGACAGATACGTCTCCTGCCGCTGGTCATTGGCCTGTGCGGCATTCTGATCGCGGTCAAGGGCGCAAGCCTCGTCGCACAAGCCCGTGCAGCGGTGCCGGCCGCCGCGCCGTCGGGCGCGCCGGCTGCCCCCGGCCGCCGCAACCAGGCGCAGGCGGGCGAGGCCGAAAGTGCCAGTGAGGCCATGCTTGAGGACAACACAGACAGCGCCTCGGAGATCGACGTCTTGACGTCCCTGGCCAAACGACGTCGTGCCCTCGATGCAGAAGCGCATGAACTCGATATGCGTGCCAACCTTCTGAAAGCCGCTGAAAAGCGGATCGATGGCAAAATTGCCGATCTCAAAACGCTCAAGGGGCAGATCCAGGGGCTTTTGGGACAGCGTGATGCGGCCAAGGCCAAGCAGCTTGCCGCGCTGATCAGCGTGTACTCGGCGATGAAACCGCGCAACGCGGGGCGCATCTTTGATTCTCTGGATGCGCATGTGCTGCTGGAAGTGGCCGCAGGCATGCAGCCGGACGCGCTAGCGCCGATCCTCTCAGCGATGTCCCCTGACAAGGCTCAGGCCCTGACTGTGGCGCTTGCCGAGCGGCTGCGCCTGCCCAAGGTCGCGGCGTTTGTACCGAACGCGCCGGGCTCACAAGCGAATGCTGCGCCCGCACCTGGGCCGCAGCCGAATGCAAATCCAACGGTGCCCGCGAGAACGGCGGCACCATTGTCTGCGGCCGCCGCGTCATCACCGGCATTGGCCCAGGCCCAGCCCGGGTCAGGCGGCAAGAGCCTGTCAGCGCCGACACCTACCGGCGCACCACCTGCGCCACAACCAGTCGCCGCCAGTGCCAGCGCGTCGTCGCCGGCGGCGCCCCAGAACTAGACAACCGCGAGGTATGGCAAGGATGGCGCGAACAGGCAGAAGGCGGAGCCGGATGCTGCGATGGATCGCCATCGCAGCGCTCGGCTTTGGTCTTGCCGGTCCTGCGTGCGCCTCAGGTGTGACCATCACGACTGCAGACGGCTATGGGCGGCTGCTCTTTACCGGAGAACATCCCGTGGCGAGTGAAGCTGCTGGTGTTCTTGTGCTCCGTTTTGCCAAGCGGCCGCCGTTTACTGCCGATGCCATCATGCATGGTCTTGCCGGCTATATTTCCGACGGGCATGCCGGTCCGGATGGCAAGACCTTTCGGTTTGCCCTGGCAATTCCGGTGTGGCTGCACCAAACGAGCGCGGGTAATCGCTTTGCCATCGATCTGGTACCGGCAAGCTATCCTGGTACGCCACCTTCCCTGCCGCCGCCTGCACCACCTCCCCAGGCAAAGCCGCTGGACATTTCGACATTGCCGGTGCTGAAGATCCGCGCCGGTGCCTATGCCCACTTCACGCGACTGGTGTTTGCCTTTCATGCGCCCATCGCCTACTCGGTATTCCCCGGGGATGGACGCATTACCATCCACTTTGATGCCAAGCTGCGGCCTGATTTCAAGGCTCTCGAAGCGGTTGCGCCGCCATGGGTAAAGGAGGCGGGTTGGCACGTCGACAGCACCGGAACGGTGATCGACTTCAACACGCTGTCGCAATCCGGGTACCATGACTTCCGCGACGGGCAGAATGTGGTCCTGGATATTCTGGCGCCACGCACCGACGCGCAAAGCTATGATCCACCAGGCGCAAAGGTCGGGCGTGCACAGGCGGACATTCGCTGGCTGCGCCCGGACCTCGCACACGGATCTGAGTCAAATGCCGCACAGCAGGCGGCGGTTCTGTCTGCCGCAGCCGCAGTGGATGGAAAGTTGGCACAGGCGTCTGCTCTTCCGGTACCGAGCCCCAGACCGCACCGTACCGTTCTGGCAGCTACGCCTGATGGGGCGGTGCCGGTTGCCGCCAGCGCCAGCGCGGCCACGCTGCGGTTCCCGGCGAGCGCGGCCATGGCGGCTTTTGTAAGCGGTCGCAATGCCTGGATCGTGCTCAGTCCTGCCAAACCTCTGCCAGTTGCCTTTCTCAGAAAGGGCCTCGGCGACTTTTCGTCCGATGTTGCAGTCTCAAGTCAGAACGGAGTGAGCATCGTGCGCATTGCGCTGCGAACTCACGAAGAGATGCGTGTCAGATCGGAAGGTGCCACGAATGTGGTGCAGATTGCGCCGCATTTTGTCAGCGCTTCGGACGCCCGACCTCTGACCATTACGCGGGATATCGATACGCCTGATGTTGCGGCCCTGCGTGTCGGATTGCCCGGCGCACAGTCTGCGGTGCAACTGGGCGACCCGGCTTCCGGCGGCTCGCTTACCGTCGTTCCGGCTGCACCGGGCCGGGTGCTGGGACAGGTGCATCGCTATGTGGATTTTGCGGCGTTGCCAAGTGCGGCCGGTCTCGTCCTTCGTCCCTTTGCTGACGATCTTGAGGTCGAAAGTTCCGGCGACCATGTACGCATCGCCCGACCAGGCGGCTTGCGACTGACCGCTGCCGAAATCCCGGCGGTGATGAGCCCTGTTGCCCTTACCGCGCTCAAGGATGGCCCAACCTACATCAATTTTGCGGACTGGTCCCA
>JAGWRJ010000363.1 GCA_028869725.1 Alphaproteobacteria bacterium
GCCGGCATTGCCGGCATCCTGGCGACAATGGCCTTCATTCCCGGGCTCAAAAGCCAGCTCTTTACGACGGTCATCGCGCTGCTGTTCCTGATCGGGGTCTATGCTCTGTTCCGGCGCGGCCGCTACGGCGAGGCGCAGCTAGCGGGGCAACTGGAGAGAAGCGGGCAGACCTGAGAGGCCCATGCGCCCCCGGGCCCGTCCTGTTGGCCCGCAAGCTGGGCCAGGTCAATGGCTTAACCTCCAAAATAGTGATCACAGTATACCCTGCCTTCTTTGGTGGCAGAGTTCGCCATGATAGAGCGCGGGCGACACAGAAATCGCAAAAATTCCGGCTTATCGAGGCCTCTCTCTGCGCTCCATCCCCGAGCAGGTTGCAATTGACAAGTCAATCGCGATCACAGTTTAATGGTGGGTAATTGGAGCGCGCTGAGGATTGCGTTCGTGGCGCGACGGACGGCTCTGCCGTGGCGGGCAGGGCCCTGCACGGTGCTCCGATGCGGAAGGTAGAGCAACGCGAAGACGGCGCGGGCAGATTACGAGTTTCGGCTCAGAAGGACATGTCAATGAAAGGCCAGAATTACAATATCGATGAGCTGCGGCGTTTGGACGTCGCCCATCATCTCCCCCCGCACCAGGACCATCAGATGATGCAGCGCATTGGTGGCAGCCGCATCATCACCCATGCTGATGGTGTCTATGTCTATGACGGAGATGGCAAGGCAATCATCGACGGCATGGCCGGACTTTGGTGCGTGCAGGTCGGCTATGGCCGCAAGGAGCTTGCGGACGCTGCCTACGAGCAGATGCTCGAGCTGCCCTACTACAACAGCTTCTTCAAGACCACGACGCCGCCAACCGTGCTGCTGGCCACGAAGCTGTCCGAACTGCTCGGCGGGCATTTCAGCCATGTCCTTTTCGCCAATTCCGGATCAGAGGCGGTCGACACCCTGATCCGGACGGCGCGCTACTACTGGCAGCTGAAGGGCAAGCCCGAACGCAGCATCATCATCAGCCGTGTCAACAGCTACCATGGCTCCACCATTGCTGGAGCGAGCCTTGGTGGCATGAAGGCCATGCATGAGCAGGGTGGGCCGTGGCTTCCCGGCATCGAGCACGTCATGCAGCCCTATCAGTTTGAAGAGGGTTTCGGCGAAGATCCGGAGCACTTTGCCAAGCGCGCCGCCGATGCCATCGAACAGCGCATTCTCGAGGTCGGTCCGGAAAAAGTCGCAGCTGTGATCGGCGAGCCGGTGCAAGGCGCCGGCGGCGTCATCATTCCGCCGGACGGATACTGGCCGCGTGTCGAAGCCATCTGCCGCAAATATGGCGCGCTTCTGATTTCGGATGAGGTGATCTGCGGCTTCGGGCGCCTGGGCAAATGGTTCGGCTTCCAGCATTACGGTATCAAGCCGGATCTGGTGTCGATGGCCAAGGGCCTGTCTTCGGGCTATCTGCCGATTTCGGCGGTCGGCATGGCGGACCACATCGTCGAGGCGCTGCGCAGCGTCGACAAGGATTACGTGCACGGGTTTACCTATTCCGGACATCCCACCTGCGCGGCGGTGGCGTTGCGCAATCTTGCGATCATTGAGCGGGAAAATCTGGTACAGCGTACGGCCGAAGACACTGGCGTATATCTTGCCAAGCTGATGAAGAAGCTCTCCGCCCATCCTCTGGTGGGTGAGGCCCGTTCACTGGGCCTCATAGGCGCCGTCGAGATCGTCTCGAAGAAGGGAACAAATCAGCGCTTCAAGGATGGCGACGGTTCTGCCGCCCTTACCATCCGCGACATCTGCATCGAGAATGGTCTGATGGTGCGGGCAGTGCGCAACAGCCTGGTCATGAGCCCACCGCTCGTGATCAGTCATGCTGAACTAGACCGTATGTTCGAAATTCTATGGAAGTCTCTGGATCAGGCGGAAGCGGAGCTACGCAGCCCGGTGCACGCGGGCTGAACTGCAACACAGCTGGAGTTGACTGCGTCTTGGACAGGTCTGGCTGAGGGGCAAGCCCGACGCTATACCCCTAGGACTTGAGAACCCGAAAGTCGCCCGGATTGATGATCCGGAAGTTGTCGGAGACCGAAGCGCAGTAGGTGTGCCAGTGTTTCGGGACTTCCGTGCGCAGGAAGCTCAGGACCGCACCGCAGAAGTCATAGAACTTCGGATAACTTCGGTTGTGGGTAATGTTCCGGTGCATCAGCCCCATAGGCGCTCAATGGGGTTGAGATGCAGACAGTAGGCCGGGATGAAGTGAAGCTTGATCCGATACTCTGGGCGGGCCGGCCATTGGCGGACCAACCCCGCATGATGGTATTTTACGTTGTCCAGAAACACGTGGATCCAGCGCTTGAACGAATACATGGCCTCGATTGCGGTCAGGAGCGCAATGGTGCTCAGAGCATCAACCGTCAGCACCTCGATCATGCGCGGCTTGCCGGTCTCAAGATCGATCGCACCGTGAATGTTCAGCCGGTCACGGCCACTGCTTGGTTCGATCACCACCTTGGCCCCCTTGGGGGCCCAGCAGCCGGCCGGCCGTACCTCATGCGTCGGGTGGACGCCATCGCCAAACAGCACCGCTTCATCGTCGGCCAGGCTGTTCAAAAGCGCATCTTAGGCTCTTATGAAGGCTGACTGTTTGGCCGGATCAAGCTGGCGCGGGACCGCTTTCGACCTTCCCGTCTCGCACCAGGGCGGTGAGGTCTCTACGCGTCTCTGTTTCAAGAACGCCGCCGCGAATCATGCTCACCACAAAAATCGCTGCCAGATCCCGCGTCACCGCCAATTTTCGCCTCCCGACGGAGTCCGGGTATACTTACTTTCTCAAACTGCCCCTGATCGCCCCAGACAGATGTCCCTTCAAGATAGGGCTACAGCGCAGACGTAGTGCTCATCATCGTCGTTCGTGGCCCGCAAACCTATCTCACCGCCCGACCGGCTATCCGATTGCCGCACTGTGGCCAGCCGGTTCCGCCCGCTGGCTTTCGGCATTGATTTCGTCATCCATAGATGACATAATTCGTGCCGATAGAGGAGATGGACAGTGCGAACGACCATAGCCCTCGATGATGATTTGGTAGCCAAAGCTCAGGCGTTCACTGGCCTGAAGGAAAAATCCAGCTTGGTCCGTGAGGCCCTCAAAGCGCTGATCGAACGCGAAAGCGCGCGGCGCTTGGCTCGTCTTGGTGGCAGTGAGCCGGATGTCGAGGCGACACCGAGGCGGCGACCGGCGCGAGCATGATCCTGGTCGATACATCCGTATGGATCGACCACTTGCGCGTCGGTGACAACGCGCTTGTCGGGTTGCTGAATCGAGGGGCGGTCTTGGCGCATCCGTTCATAATCGGTGAACTGGGGCTAGGGCAAATGCGACAGCGCGAGGTCGTGCTGACCTCCTTGGCCGCGCTGCCTCCCGCCACCGTCGCAACCGATCCCGAAGTCCTGCGCTTCATCGAGCGCCACGCCTTGTACGGACGCGGCATCGGCTATGTTGATGCTCACCTTTTGGCCGCCGCACGCCTGACCGACGCCGCGTCGTTATGGACGAACGACAAGAGACTCCATCGCGTTGCCGACGACCTCGGCTTGGCGGTGACGCCTCCCTTCGATTAGAGGGCTACGGCGAATTCGTAGTGCTCATCACTATCGGGCGTGGCCCGCCGTCGCAACCTGAAAGCTTTTCAACAAAGTTGCTCCATTGCGGGCATATCGCATAGCGCCTAGCGTGACTCTGGTGTGGGGCTACAGCTTCCACGTTAACCCTCGTTCGAATGTTGCTTTCCTATTTCATCGCCCTCCTGCGACGAATGAAACTCCACGCGGTAGCGACGAGCGCCACCATGATGATTGCCACCGTCGCAATTATCACAATCCAGTAGGTCACGACGAACTGCGCAATGTCGTAGACCCGGGTAATCCGGCGCAGAGGCGCAACGTTAGCAACTGGCTCTGCACGAATCTCTGTCCCAAGCCGCATCACCTTCGCGTGCTGCGACAGAAATCGAGGCCAGTATGGCAAGCCTGGCCCGTTCGGGTTTCCCGTTCGCGCGAAACGGGTCCAGTAATCCGGTATCACTCGAGCCAGACGTTGATCGGCCGCCGCCCACGCGGTTTCCTGAGGCGCCAAATGATCGAACACGTACTGCATCTCCATGCCATGGGTTGCCCCGAGCCCGTGATATATGGAGGTCTTCGGATATGGCGGAGCACGGGTGAACTCGTACATATAGACGCGGTCTCCGGCATGGCGGGATGCGAGCATGGCCCATCTCCACATATCCCACCTAAAGCGCATATCGGTGTTGAAGGCCACGGCAGCCCGCCTGGCGCTTTGCGCCGTGCTTCCGGGGTTGGGCGCGAGAAATCGGACGAGCAAGGGAGGAAAGCTCTGATCGAGCACCCGCCGATAATCATGCGGCGTCACGTGCGTATGCCTGAGGAACAAAGAGCCCTCGTCTGCATTCCAGCCCAGCAACAGAGAAATCCTGTTGGCCTTTCCTAGCGCATACGTCTTCCAGGGCGCGCGAGGAACGACATACCCGTCTATAATGATATGTGGCGAGAACGGTATCTTGATCAGCTTCTGCGCAGACATTTTCCGCATAGCGGTCAGCGACCGCGCATCAGCCGCCGCCATGAACCGCGTGCCTTGCGCTTCTGCCCCCTTCAGTCGGAGTTGCGACGAAAGCTCCATGGGCTCGAACAGGCCACCGCTCTCGGCGATGACTTTCTGAAAGAGCCCCTTCGCCAGCGGCGAAGC
>JAGWRJ010000364.1 GCA_028869725.1 Alphaproteobacteria bacterium
CCTTTATATCGTCAATGAAGGCTTTGATTTTGAGGGTGCTCAAACAGCCCTCGATGAGGGGATCGCTGATGCCGTTGCATTTGGCAAACTCTTCATTTCCAACCCGGATCTAGCCCATCGATTTGAGCTGCACAGTCCGCTTAACCCATGGGACATGTCGACCTTCTATGGCGGCGGAGCGCAAGGTTACATCGACTATCCCGCAATAGTGCATGCAGATGCTTAGGGAGTGGTGGCTCGATATTTCTCTGGAGCTTCGCCCGTGGATTTTTATCTGGCCGTATGTTGCCAGTATCAGATGCTTAAGGTGATTCGACAGCAAGGGGGCGCTTAAGCGGTTGGATAAGGCTGTCTGGTGAAAATGCTTGGCTTAAGAAATCCTAGCTAGCCCAAGGGAGCTGGAACGTGATGCACATGGCCGCTATTCGTCCAGAATGTCTTGCCAGTGAGGTTCTAACGAGCAGATATCGGCGGCGCTTCATCAGCAGTACTCAACTGGCAGTGGCCGCGGCAAGTCCAGGAGCAGGAGCTTTCAAATGCGATGGGTGGAAGGACGGCTGCGCCGTGTCACCTCTGCGGGCATTCGGATGAGACGTCAAACATGCGACGCGCGGGGTGGTCTGAAGCTGTCCCGGGGATTTCTGCAAGGGTAAATGGGGTGTGGTCTGGCTCCTGCCGCATTACCTTCGGCAGGTAAAGTCCAGTTTGTCCCATGAATGGCGTCTATAGAGTAGTGCTGCTCAGGCAACATCATACCTTTCTCCGATCGGTGGCGGATGACGTGGGCACTCGGGGCTGGCGCCCGTGATCGACGCCTTAGGCAAAATTATCACCCACAATCGCGGTTGGCTGCTTTGATGCTGATCTACTTGTGATCGGCCTCGCCAAGCAAAAAAACTTCATCAAAAGAGAAACTCTCTGTCGCTTCAGACGTACTCTGGCGGTGAGCGCAGGACCATCGAGTTTGCTTGGATCAGGATACGGACCTGATGAGAGTGATCTAGACGGTCCTTGACGCTGGGTACATGAGAAGCTGCACGTCGGTGAGGTGGCCGCTGGCGAGCAGCGGGTTGGAACTACGATGCCCCAAATCCGGGAAAGCCTGCTTCGTACTGTTGATCGTACAGCCGAGCTGGTGGGTCTTAGTCCGCACCTGAATGTGGATGCTATCCTGAAGGAGGCGCTCCACGAGTCCGGGCGTACGACATTTTCGAGGACCCAATTTGTGGAGCCGTTGCGTCGTCTTGTCGCGGCTTATGAAGGCGAGGCTGATCTCAGCACTTTCGGCCGGCTCGCAGCGCGCTTCGATATTCTGCGCGCATTGCGCAACCTATTGCGTTTCGATCAGGAGGAGGAGGCCAATCCAGACATAACGCTGCGCACCATCGCGCGTCCGGTGTTCATCATGGGGCTGCCGCGCAGTGGCACAACGTTTTTACACATGCTGATGGCTTGTGACCCGAATAATATCGTTCCGCGCGCATGGCAGTTGATCTACCCATATCCCGAGCGTGATCCCAAGGTCAGCCGTCAGCGTGTTGAACGACAGTTCTGGATTTTCCGTCATCTATCGCCTGGACTTGAGGGCATGCATCCGCTCTTCGCTAATGCGCCGCAGGAGTGCACCGACATTACGTCACAGGTCTTTCAGTCACTTCGGTTCGATACAACGCACAGAATTCCATCTTACCAGAGTTGGATCGACAGCTACGGCCATCTTGAAGCGTTCCGCTTCCACAAGCGCTTTTTGCAACATCTAGACGCTCAGGCGCCGGGTCATCGCTGGATTCTTAAGTGTCCAGATCACTTGTTTACTCTGGATGCCATCCTCTCGGTTTACCCGGACGCGTATATTGTAATTCTGCATCGGGACCCGCTTAATGTTCTGGCTTCTGTCGCCAAGCTAACCGATATCTTGCGGCGTCCCTTTACACGTTATGTTGACCGAATCGCGATTGGTCACGAGGTTAGTGAGCGGTGGGCGGAAGGGGCTAACAGGATGGTGAGTTTAAAGCGCGAGGGTGGGGACAATATTCTGCATGTCCAATACAACGAATTAATTTCAGATCCTCTAAAAACGCTGCACAAAGTATACGATCATTGCGGCATAGCTTTGGGATCGGAAGTCGGCGAGCGTATGATATCTTATATCGACACTCATCCGCGCGGCGGATATCATGAGCATAAATATTCGCTGGCTGAATATGGGCTTGATGCAGCACAATTGCGCCTACGCTTTGCGCGCTATACTGATGAGTTCGGCATCGCTCCAGGTAACAGGATGATCTCCATGCCAAGCCAAGATGCAGCATGAAGCGTCTTGCACCTCTTCTCTTTGTGCTCGGTCTATTAGTCCTCGCAGCACTTGTTTATTATGCGGGTGCCACGGGAATTGGCGAGGCGCTTGATGACCTCGGATGGGATGGGTTTGTCATCATTTGCCTGATCCACGTCCCTGTACTAGCCCTTTTGGGATCAGCATGGTGGAACGTTGCCCGTGACATCAACGGTGCACGCGCTTGGAAATTTATATGGGCCCGCTATATCCGTGAATCGGCCGCAGAAGTACTTCCTTTCAGCCAAGTCGGCGGAGTTGTAATCGGCGCGAGGGCGCTGACACTTTCGGGCATGCGAATGCTGCCGGTTGCAGTTTCCATGCTCGCGGACCTTGTAATCGAACTCGCCGCCAAGCTGCCGTATATCGTGGTCGGTCTGGTATTGCTATTCGCGACTGTTCCAAAGTCTGGCGTTATCGGTCCTGCGACATTGGGGGTTTTGGCTGTTGGCGCTGCGGTGGCGTTGATCGTTGTTTATCATCATCGAATTAAAGGCTGGCTGGAAGAGCTCGCCATCCGCATGGCCGAGCGGTGGCCAGCGCTGGGATTGGGGCATGGTGCCCAGATTCGTCCGGCATTCGATCAGCTATTTGCTAGGGACTGGCGTATCGTCATGTCTTGGTCTCTGCACCTGTTGTCCTGGGGGGTAGGGGCGATTGAAACGTGGATAATGCTGCGCTTTATGGGTGCGCCTGTTACCGTTTTGGAGGCAGTCGTAATTGACAGCTTGGTCGCGGCGGCACGTACATTTGGCTTCGCAATACCCGCGGCCATTGGGGTGCAGGAGGGTGGGTATGTCCTCATCTGTGGCGTGTTTGGAATCGATCCGGCGGTGGCAATCGCGCTATCACTGGTGCGACGTGCGCGCGAATTTGCCCTCGGGCTGCCAGGGCTTGGTGTTTGGCAAGCTATCGAAGGAAAGCGTGCATTCGCCGCCGATCAGGATGTGCCCCCATCGCACCCGGACACATTGAACCGGGTTACCTGGCGCTCTCCGCACGAAAGAGACTGAGCACCTTTTGAAGTCTTGGGGGCGCGGCGTCTGTCCGGCGTCGCGAATCCAGGCGGAGCGTGTTAGAGTGTCACGGCAGTGGCAGGGAGGATGCGGTGATTGAGCTGAAGGTAAACGGTGCAGTGCACCAGCTGGATGTAGAGCCTGAGGCTCCGCTTCTTTGGGTAATTCGAGACGAGATTGGTCTTAAAGGAACAAAATTTGGTTGCGGCATTGCATCCTGCGGTGCCTGCACGGTGCATGTGAATGGCGTCGCCACTCGCTCCTGCGTGACTCCGGTTTCTGGCGCAGTAGGCAAGGAGATCACTACAATCGAAGGCTTGACGGATGGTGAACCAACTTTGGTACAAAAAGCCTGGATCCAACATCAGGTACCTCAGTGCGGTTATTGCCAGTCAGGTATGATCATGGCGGTTAGCGCGCTGCTTAAGATCAACCCAAAACCTAGCCAACATGATCTAGATGCAGCAGTCAGCAATATTTGCAGGTGTGGGACCTATGTACGAATTCGCGCAGCTGTAGCCGCGATCGCGGCGTCTGGTGAGGGATGAGGGTGCCGACCATGCCGACCCGTAGACTTGTACTTCTAGGCGGCCTGACGGCAGGTGGTGCTCTCGTCGTTGGTTATGCGATCTGGCCAAGTGATCGATTGGCCCGTGCTGACCGCCTCGCAGCCGGCCCTCACGAGCATTTCGTGAACAATTGGATTAAGATCGCGCGGGATGACACCATAACGGTGGTTGTGCCACATCAAGATATGGGAACAGGCATATTTACGGCGTTGCCGCAAATGGCAGCAGAGGAGCTCGACGCGGACTGGAGCAAGGTGCGCAGTGAGCAGGCGCCTGCCGACACTGAGTTTGCCAATGCGGCTCTCGCGGAGGGTTTTGGTCTCTATCGGGCAGGCATTGATCCGCAATCGGTTCCTCCGTTTCTGCGGGAGCTAGCGTTGCGTGGATTTCGTATCATCGCTGAGCATATGAATCTGCAAGTTACTGGTGGCTCCTCGGCTGTTCGTTTCACCGGTGTGTATGGGATGCGGGTGGCCGGAGCCGCGGCACGGACAATGCTCATTCGCGCTGCTGCAGAGCGCTGGGATGTTGAGCCAGGGTCCTGTTCCACACGAATGAGCCGCGTGCATCATGATCCTTCTGGACGAAGTTTCAGCTATGCGGAGTTGGTAAAGGAGGCGGCAGGCTTTGATCCGCCTCTTGATCCACGGCTGAAGCCAAAGAGCGCTTACACGCTCGTTGGGAGGTCGCTTCCACGTGCTGATATCCCGGACAAAATCAACGGAACCGCTATCTATGGTATCGACGTGGTGGTGCCACAGATGTGCTATGCAGCGATTTCAATTTGTCCGGCATTTGGTGGGCGACTTAAGTCAGTTGATGCAACTGCGGCAAAGGGGCGGCGGGGCGTACGCA
>JAGWRJ010000365.1 GCA_028869725.1 Alphaproteobacteria bacterium
AAGATCTGTAGAACACCGCGAGCCGCTCTGGTTCGCCAGGCTGGAATGCCCAACCCGCCATCATGATCTGTGCCCGAAAATTCCATTTTTTTGGTCGATCCAAAGTCTTGGTGCGGAGCAACTCACCATTGGATCGCTTTTCAAGAAAGCTGCGTATGAAAGCGGGTTTTCGTAAGTCTGAAGCAAAAGTCAGGATCTACGCTATAGGGCCAATAGCGTGCAATAAGGCAGAATTTTCATGACCACGACCTTCGCCTTCAAATATGAGGGCTCGGCCTTGCGTTCCTCAAGCATTTGCTCGTCAAAGTCTGTCCTATGTCGGTCGTAGTTGTCGTCCAAGAATCTGTACTTACGCATGGCGCTCCCGCGCCGGTGGCAATATGGCGAGGGGGGCAAGTGTGGATCAACCGGCAAGACTGCGGAGAAGACGCGACGCTCGGACAAGGCTTGCGCCGCGAAACCTAGCGTGCCTTCAAGGGCGCAAATCCCAGATGGGTTCCGGCGTCGACGATCAGGGTTTCACCGGTGATATGGCGGGCATCATCGCTTCCCAGAAACAGCGCGGAGGCCGCAATGTCTTCGGGTTTGGAGGCTACGCGCAGCGGGGTTCGGGCTGCCACCGCGGTCCTTAGCTGCTCGAGCTGATCCGAATCCATGGTGCGACCGAACCAGCCCGTATCGATAAAGCCAGGGCAGATTGCGTTGACCCGCAGCTTCGGCGCCAGGGCGCGCGCCAGCGACAGTGTCATCGTGTTGAGGGCACCCTTGGAGGCGGCATAGGCGACCGAGCTGCCGATCCCGGTGACACCGGCGATCGAGGAGGTGTTGACGATCGCGCCGCCGGCGCTAGCTTCCAACAACGTACGTGCGGCGCGGATCATCTGGAATGGACCCACGACGTTGACGGCAAAGACAAACTGGAAGTCGTCGGCGGACAAGGCGTCGAGGTTAGCATGGTCCTGGGCGAAGCGCGTGTTTCCCGCATTGTTGAAAAGCACGTCGATCCTGCCATAACGAGCCGCGGCCTGTGCTAAAGCACGGCAGTCCGCGTCCCGTGCCACATCCGCCTGGAACACCTCGGCGCTGGCACCGGCAGCGCGAACCTGTGTTGCTGTTTCCTCAGCAGCCTCACGCTGGCTGGCACAATTGACCACCACATGCTTAGCACCGCGCTGTGCGCAGCCGACCGCAATCGCCCTTCCCAAGCCTGTGGAGGCTCCGGTCACGATTATCACTTTGTCTTTATACTGCATGACATTGTCCTTTCATGACGGCGTGAACCAAAGGCTCAGGCCTGCAAAGATTGCAAAACAAGGGCACGCAGAGCTCACCATTTTGCGGTTATCAACGGGTGCGCGGCTCCGCGACGAGACGCTGCGGTTCGTCATCGTCAATATGCGTGTGTCGTCTGTCCCTGCTTTCGCTACGTAGAGAGTCGCGCAGCCCTTTAGCCGTGTCTGGACTCAAATATAAACATCGTTTATATAGCTTGTCCAGCAGGGCCCGGCGTCCGGTGATGTTGCGGGCGGGGCTAAACAGGAGAGCCATAATGCGGGTGGGTGTGCCACGTGAGGTAAAGAACCACGAATACCGGGTTGGACTGACGCCGGAGCTTGTGGCGGAGCTGGTGACTCGCGGTCACGTTGTTCTGGTTCAGGCGACCGCTGGATTGGGCGCCGGATTTTCGGACCAGGCCTATGCGGCGGTGGGCGCTCGCATCGTTCCTCAGGCCGAGAACGTCTTCCGGGAGGTCGACCTCATCGTCAAGGTCAAGGAGCCACAGAGCTTCGAGTGTGCATGGTTAGGCGAGGGACAGACACTCTTCACTTATCTGCATCTTGCCGCGGATCCCCAACTGACCGAAGCGCTTCAGCGTTCAAAGGCGACCTGTATCGCCTATGAAACGGTCACCGATGGGCAGGGCGGCTTGCCGCTTCTGCGTCCGATGTCCGAGGTCGCTGGCCGCATGAGTATTCAGGTGGGCGCCTATTTTCTGCAGGCGCCCAATGGCGGCCGCGGTGTACTGTTGGGGGGCTGCCCCGGTGTTGAAAAGGCGCGCGTGGTGATTTTGGGGGCTGGAGTCGCCGGTCAGCACGCCGCTCAGATGGCGGTGGGCATGCGCGCCAAAGTCACGTTGTTGGACATCTCGCCGTCCCGTTTGGCGCAGGTCGACCGGGACTTCTCCGGAGCAGTTGAAACCCGTTATGCCTCGCGCAGCGCCATTGCGCAGGAGGTCGCTGTGGCGGATCTGGTCATCGGTGCGGCTTTGGTGCCGGGCGCGCCGGCGCCCAAGCTTGTCACCCGGTCCATGCTGGCGAGCATGAAGCCGGGCGCGGTTTTGGTCGACATCGCCATTGACCAGGGCGGCTGCTTCGAAACCTCGCGGCCGACCAGTCACGCCGCGCCGTCCTTCGAGCTGGGGGGCATTGTCCATTACTGCGTCACCAACATGCCCGGCGCTGTACCCCGATCGAGTACCCTGGCACTCAACTCCGCGATTTCGCACCACCTGTTTGCGCTCGCGGATAAAGGTACGGAGGCAGCCCTGAAAGACGACTCCCATCTTAGGGCCGGTCTCAACATCGATCGTGGCACCATCACCTATCCTCAGGTCGCCCTGGCGTTCGGTGCCGGAGCGCAGGAGAGGCGCGCTCATGCGTGAGATCATGCACGTCGTCGACGGCGACCTCATCCGGCCCGCGGGCAATCGATATTCCGAAGTCTTTGATCCCAACACCGGTCAGGTTCAGGCCCGCGTGGCGATGGCGGAGCGGTCGCAGCTGGATGCTGCCGTGCGCGCGGCGCTCCGGGCCCAGCCGGCTTGGGCTGCGCTCAATCACCAGAGACGCGCCCGCGTGATTTTCGAGTTCAAGCGCCTGGTCGAGGCGCAAATGGAAGAACTGGCGCAACTGCTGTCGTCCGAACATGGCAAGGTTCTCGTCGATGCGCAGGGTGATCTGCAGCGCGGGCTGGAGGTTATGGAGTTTGCCTGTGGAATCCCGCACGCGATGAAGGGCGAGTACACCGAAGGCGCCGGACCCGGCATCGATGTGTACTCGATGCGTCAGCCGTTGGGCGTGGTCGCCGGCATCACGCCTTTCAACTTTCCCGCCATGA
>JAGWRJ010000036.1 GCA_028869725.1 Alphaproteobacteria bacterium
GCGAGAGTGCCGGGGCGTCGAGCAACAGGAAGGCGTCGCGGCGGCAGCCAGGCAGCTTCTGGAACGGGCGCAGGTTCAGATCGGCAATGAGCGCAGCGATCGCCGCATGATTGATGGCCAGCGTGATTTCGGCTTCGCTGGCCATTGCGAGCAGGCCGGCGCTGACCGCCCAGCCTGGGGGGAAAGGGCCAGGGCCCGAATCAGGCCGCGACCCACAGCGTCCTGCCGCTGACGCGGCAAGCCGGACTGATGCGGCGCGCACTGGAGTCCCAAGCCGATCGGCGACTACACCAACCTAGGGTGAGGGTTGTGACGCTCATCCCTTCTGGTTCACCCCGCTGAAAACGCAGATCACCCTTGGCAGGGAGACCGTCACACGCCGTCGGGTTCGTGCATCCACGCCGGGATATCGCGTTGGCCCTGCAACACACGCCAGACATCCATGTGATCTGGACGCTCGACGTAGAACACCAGGTACGGATAGCGCGCCAGCGACCAAGCGCGCAACCCTGGCAGATTCAGTGCGTGGGCGTAGCGCGGAGAACCGGTGGCAGGGTGGCGTCCGATATGGGTGTAGGCCTGCTCCAGCGCATCAATGAGGCCGAGCGCAACAGCCTCGGTGGCTTCGTTCAGGTAGTAGACAACGGCATCATCGACATCCCGGCTGGCCTGCTCGCGCGGGACGATGGGCTTGTGCTTCACGCCTTGGCGCGGGTCGCCTTGCGCACCCGATCCCGCAGGCCTTCGAAGTAGTCGGCATCGGCGGGTGCGGCCAGGTTGGATGCGGCCCCGGCCAACAGCAGGTTGCGCAGTTGCAGGCGGTCCTGATCCTTGCGGATCAACTCGCGCATGTACTCGCTGCTCGTGCCGTAGCCGCGCTGGCTGACCTGTTCGTCCACGAAGGATTTCAGCGCGTCGGGGAGGGAAATGTTCATCGTGCTCATGGCGTAAACATAGAATGTTTGCCAAAATTTGGCAAGACTGGGCGCGCCGAACCCGCAGACTGGATCTTCCTCACCCAAGTCACGGGCTTGCACGCACCCTCCGGCCCAATCCTGCGGACCGGAGGGCGCCAGGTACTCGCAACTGCTTGTTTTTTATTGAAATCCACCCGATTTATGGCCAGAGTGATTTCCGCCTCGCTGGCCATTGCGGGCAGGCCAGCGCGGGTGCTCGCACGGCTTGAATGGCGCTGAAAGAGCTCGCCTTGCAACTGCAAAGGGGGCGGCGTGAGCAAGAGGTGGCGCAGAACAAGCCGGGCGCTGACTGCCCGGCCTGGGGGGAAAGGGGCAGGGCCCGGATAAGGCCGCGACCCACAGCGTCCGGCCGCTGACGCGGCAGATTGCCCGGATGCGCCCCTCGCGTTCGAGCTTGAGCGCCAGGGCCGCGCTCACGGGCTGGCGTTCGTGTTCTGCGATGAGGGTAAAGCGCCGACCGGCTCCGGTGGATTCTTCCAGCCGCGCCCCTTGGGCGAGCAGCTGGACGCGCAGGGGATAAAGACGTTCTTCGCGCATGAAACACTCCTGACAAGAAATAAAAACACCAGACGCACCAAGGGTGTGCGTGGCAATCGAGTCAGGGGCCGCAGCAGTTGCGGCCAGTTCACATTACGTGCGCAAGAACGACACTCCATCTGAGAAGAACAGCTTCCATGCTACATCGCCGGCCTGCGGAAGCAAGCGGCGCTGCGCCGCAGCCCAAGGCACGCCGTCTCACACAAACCCAGCGGGACGGCGCAATGGACGTGACGCACCGCTGCCCGCTTCGCCCGCATGGAACAACCTCGGCGGCGCTGCTGAGAAACTCCGCCAGAAGCACGTCGCTGTCAATCAGCATGGGGTCGTAGCTGATCATCGCCTCATGCCCGGCATGCTGCAGAAAACCACGGATGAACGACGTCTTGCCCGGTCAGCGTTTGATCAGACGATCGAAAGGATCGCGATGCCCCAGCAGCCGGATGCTGGCCACGTCCGCAGGGTCGATCGGCGTCTTGCCCTCGCGCCGGGACTGCACCCAGTCCCAGAACGCCGTCAGACGGGGCAGATCCTCGGCGCGTTGCCGTTTGAGCGCAAAAGGCAGGACGCCAACGCGCTTCTCCCGGCCGTCGCGCAGTTTGAGCTCGACCCAGACCGCGCGTTTGCTGTTCTCCAGGGCAAAGACAATGGGCTGCAAGCGGGCGTCGCGCTCGACCAGTGCGGCGGCCAGGATGCCTTCACACCGTTCGGAAGACGCAATCGACTGCGCGCACAACTCACGGTAGAGCGTCATCGGCAAGAGATGCCACTGCGCCTGCTCGTACTGCCGGGCGGGAACCACCCCCGTGACGGTGAGGCGCGCGGCCTGCGGATCTGCCTCGGCGTAGACCACCAGGAACACTTCCCGCTCGGGGTCGAAGACCAGCAGGTGCAGGTCCCGCGAGACGGTGGCCAGCGCGGCACGGACCACGGGAGTGTGAGCCCAGGCGCCGGAGTCGCCGAGGGTGCGCTCACGCAGCGCGCGGAAATGTCCGTTGACCAGCAGTTCGACCAAGTCGCCACGGCCGATGCCGGCGGCCTGGCGCAGCTGGAGCAAGGCGGGGTCGCTGAGTCGGATGCGGTAGGCAGAAAAGCTGAGTGGGGACGATGCGGCCTGCGGCTGCGACGGAGCCGAGGACGCCGGGCAGTGCAGGTGACGTCGGGCGCGCAGAGGGCCCAAGACTCGGGGGAGGAGGGAGGAGAGGCTGCGGAACATGGGTAGACCTTGCGAAGGAGAAGATGATGCAATCAGCTTCGCACCCGAACGCGGCGACGCAAGTTTGCCGCCGTCATCACCCGGCTTGATCCAGTTGGCCCGGCCCATCGCGAGGTGGGCTTTCCCGGCAAGCGTTTGCCGCAAGCCCGGATCACCGTCAACAGAAGTGGCTTGTTGGCATCCGTGCTGATTCGCGACCTATGGCGATAGGTGAGGGTCTGACCGATCTGTTTAGAGGTCACCTATCGAAGACGCTGGATGAATCCTCGGCATCGGTAGCCGAACCAGCTTTTTTTGAGGGTGCTGTAGAGGGGGGCGCCATGCCCGAGATGTTCGCGGGAGCGAATGGTAAACATTCATTGTGGACATGCGGTGTCCCGGCGAATTCGGTAAAAGTGGTCATTTCAAGGGCTCGCGCTGTCCTTGATCCCTCGGCCTCAAGGGCATGCGCTGTCCTTGTCGCGGGTTTTTCTGGGACATGCGCTGTCCCGCGTTTTTTCTCCGGCTTGTTACTCAGCAGACGGGAACAGGGGTGTCAAAACGGATCTGATCTAAAGAGCGAGCGAACGGATCATTTGTGGGGCATTTGCTGTGGTCTCGCAAGTTGTTCCTCGTTTTTGTCGGGGAGTTTTTTTACCCTTGCGCAAAGGGCGCCTGACCGTTCCCGTGCACTTGACATGGCTCCAAACCCACTCGGCGGGATTCAACTCCGGCGCATAGCCCGGCAAAAAGTGCAGGCCCAGGCGGCCTTGGGTCGAGGCCACAAATAATTTGACCAGCGCCGTCTAGTGCGATGGCAGACCTTCGACCACCAGATGCATTGGTCTTTGTGGACAGGTGCGTTCGGCGCACTGTCGGCTCACAGCAAGCCCGGTGCATGACCGAAATTGGCGTCGGCGCCAAAAGTTTGCTGTCCATGTCGGCCGTTCTCGCGTATCTAGGTTTTACCGATAGCCGAATCGCCCGAAGTTGAGTAACTTGACGACTGTACATGCACTGCACGGTGACTTCTCACGCCTTGCAGGCGAGTTCGCGGCGCAATTTGCTTTACACATGCGGCGTAATTGATTTAACGGCCTATCGAGTACGCGTCAACCTCGTCAACCAGCGCTCGCAGGCGCATCAGATCGTCGGGGCGCAGCCAGAAGCGGCCATCGGAGCATTGGTTGAACGCACCACGTTCGTCGACATCGGTCCAGGAGTGGACGTCTGTTTCAGTCTGATCGTGTACGGCGTTTCAGCGTGATCGTGGACGCGCCTGGGTTGCGCGCAAGCGATGGGTTTCAATGTATCTCAATCGTCCAAGATCCGCCTGAAACGCTTTTCGCGAAGCGGTCGGTGAGGGGCTGCTGCGCAGCCTTATCCACGGCGGCGGACGGCGCTTGCGACGGACTGCACCCGGCGGCGCTCCAGGGCGTCACCCCGGCGATAGGCGACCTCGGCCTGACCCTTGATTTGATGCGCCAGCGCGTGTTCGATGATCTCGCGCGGATGGTAAGTGGCCTCGCCGGCCCAGTCGCGAAACGAGGAGGGGAACCCGTGGAATTGCGTTTCATCCCAGGCTGGACACCGCGCCCAGCTGGGGTGTCCTGGCCCGGTGGCAACTATTTTTTGGCGGTCAGATAGACGACCCGATCAGTTGTCATGGCCTGACGAGAGTCCACCAGTGGACGCAATGCTTGCTCAAAAAGCGCTCGCTCCTCGGCGCTGAACTGCTGTGCAAGGATGGTTTTGAGCGTTGGCGCCCATGGATGGGGAGAAATTCCGATGAAGGTTTCCCACGTTGTCATGATTGACGGCCGTACGTCGATGTGTAGTTCGAGATGGATTTCTGAGAATCCCGCCTCCTGAACCATCCGCAGCAGATCGCGTTCAGAGAAATTGCAGATCGGGCTGTCGGCCATTTTTTCCGCGGTATCCGGGAACTGCGCTGCCTTCCAGCGATGCAGCAAATTCAGGAAAGATTCGCCGACATCTGGGGGCTGGGACATCGCGACCTGTCTGAGAGCTCTGGCTGCGAAGGCTTCATCCTGAAAAACTGGCTCCGCAATGGAAAGACGGCCGCCTGATTTGAGGACGCGATGAAACTCGCGCAGCGCAGCGGGCTTGTCGGGCATATAGGCCAGTGCAGCACGCGATGTGAGCGCATCGACGCTGGCATTATCGATACTCACGTCTTGCGCCGACATGCAATGCACAAATTCACACTGCGCGCGAAGACCACGCTCAGTGGCGATGGCCTCCGCATGACGCAACAGGGGCTGAGAAATGTCGACCAGAATGACATTTAGCGCGGAGCCTATCCGCTCGAATGCGCGGAATGCGACAAGCCCATCACCTGAGCCAATGTCCACCAGGGTCATGCCAGAGCGAAGATGCGCACCGTCAAGGACGCGATCGGCATGCCGTTCTATTTCGGCACGAACGATCTCTCCAAAAATCGGATCATCCGCATTTCGATGATGAAGGATCCACTCTGACCACGCATCCTGCTCGTTGTGGGTAGCTTGTGCTTGCGCGTTGTGCATGATGACGGCGTCGAGTTGTGGGGCCGTAGCGACTTCGAGGTGCGAAGCCCGTTGGGGTTCGTGGACTACTGGGGATTTCCGGAGCCTGACGAGAACCTCGGCCAGCAAGCGTCAGCGCAAACACCAACTCTGCGTCTGGCGTGATTCGGTGTCGAGGCTATTGATCAAGGCAGCGAATACTTGCCGCATGTGGATGCGACAGATCTGTGTTCAAGGACAAATTCTGGCGTAGCGACGCAGTCCAAGATGCCAGGGTGACGAACGACAGAGAACCGACAATAGGTTCATTGCTCATCATCACCCTGCCAATGATCATGATGGTGCTCCTCTTCGCCCCGCCAGCCGTCCCGTCGCTCGTAGCGCACTGGCGGAGGCCCTGCTTGGTACACGGGCCCATAGCCATAAGTTGGCGACGGCATGACATAGACGGGGGCTTGCGAATAGGTGTAACCGTATGGCACCGCAGCGACGGCGCCAGGTACAGCAACATTGAGCGACCAGTACACACCATCGGCTTGCGCCATGGGAGCAAAAGCAGTTGCGGCAACTGCCGCGCACGCAATCAAAGCAGTTCGAAACATGATGACTCCTGGTGAAGTAATGTGGTCTTAACGACGGCTGGACAGTCGTGCCGACAGACGGATCACGATATCGTTTTTATTTCTTCCGGCCCAGGCGCTTGCCCTTGTGCTGTCAAGCGGCGAACCGACTATCGATCTGCGCCTGCAGGGCATCCATCAAGGCATAGCGGCGTGCATATTGGCTGCGCTTGTGCGACTTGATCTCATCTGGCCGGCGATGGTGCGGGTGTACGGGAATCTCGGCCAGATGGGTGCTCATCTGGCCGCCCATCTCATCCCAAGTGGCGTCGTAGTCCATTTTCACGCGCCGCCGCTTGTTCAGAAGGCAGTGGTAGGCGTGCCCGGCATTGCGCACGCCAAACAGTCGCCGTACCCCGAGCGCGCCACATAGCATCTGCACGAGGGTGATCATGAGCGCCTTGGGCCGCAGACCGTGCAGCGCCTTGGTCATCTGCTTGATCAGAGCTTGCGCATCGCCTGCCAGCAAGTGCGGGCCTTGCAGGCATCCTATGACCGCGCCAAGGCTGCCATCGTGAAGTTGAATCAGGCTGAAACTGGCGCAGTACACCCGTACACCTTGCGGATCGAGCAACTCCAGTGTCAGTTCCCCTTCTTTCTCGAACTGGTCCGCATACCGTAAACGCACGGTGTAGGTGTCGCCGCCCGCATTGAGCGAAGAGACTTCAAGCCCGTGTTGCAAGTAGATGGCGCGCAGTGCGGGCTCGCTCAATCGCCCGAGAGCCAGTCGGTAGTGATCGCACACCAGCCGGGTCCGCGCTTTAGGGGCAAGTCCGCAAATCAAATAGGGGCGGTAGACCTTCTCATACAGCCGGGGATGCTTGTGCAGGATGTCCTGCAAGACGGGATGACGCATCGCCTGGTGGAGTTCTCCGAGGTACACGCCATACACCATGGAGCGCACGCGCCATTTTGCGCGGCGTATGCGCATATCCAGCGCATGGCCAGGGTGGACATAGTGGGTCTGACCCTGCAATAGCCGCACGCTGCCTAGCCAGAATCCAAGTTGTCGCAGCGGCTGCAGGGTAGTCTGCTCCAGGAGATGGGCGATATGCAGGTCAGGAATCATGAAATACTCACGCGGCGTCCGGCTGATAGGTTATTGATTGCGGTTGAAATGGAAAAATAGCAGCAAATTATGTAACAAAATGATTCTATTTCTGTCGATTTCACACCTAATCAGGCGACCTTGCCATCCTTCAATGCGGCGTCCTCGCTGCCCGCTGAGCTTTGTAGCGGCCACCTTGAGCCGCAAGACCAGCGTCACTTCGGGAACCTTGGACAGGGCGCGCACCGGAGCTGTTGAGCCCTGAAATAGGGCTGCTCGCCAGAGGAGTATTTGACTTCATGGTGTATCGTTGAGGTGACAGCCAATGACAGATGTAATCGCGATTTACAACCCGAGTCTGATCCGCATGACTTAGCAAGGCCTTAGGTCCACACGGGCGCTCCCCGGCGCGATCAGCCTTGCGGCAGGACTTCGCGCACGCTATGGGGTGCCTATTCAGTATGGCGATGTCGTGTGCAATGGCATCAGCTACAGCGACTGATCAATCGATGGCAGCTGGGCGATCTTGATCTTCGAATGCGCCAGATTGTTGGCCAAAATCGGCATGGACCACGAAGTGTTGTTGCCAGACTTCTGGGCAAGCGCGGCACGCCGCAGGATGGACCCCCTCGCGCTGCGGCGAGGTGTGCTCTGCCGCTGCCATGACAGCCGACGGCGTGCTCCGGATGGGCTGCGACAGAATCATCATCGCCGGATTCGTCAATGCCATCTCGTCCCGACGCGCGTTTGTCGCCGCGGAGGCGGCATCCGCTTTCGCAGCGTAAGACGCGCCTCGTTTGAACTTCAGCGCGACTCGATTGATTCCGGTCGATCGAGATTCACACAGCTTGGCAGTTGGGGCTCAGCCTTGCTGTATCGCATACCGTGAAGCCAGTCATTCCCCCGCACGCGATGCGGTGGTGGTATCCAACTGGGTGGCTTTTAACGAAGTATCTAAAAGTGTCCAGCTGTTTTCATTGTGTCACGTCAAAGTGCTAAGGTTGGCTCGGACTAGCATCAACGCAAAGGTTGAAAGGGATCCAAGCATGAAAAGATTTGGCATTCCGAGTCTGGCGCTCGCGCTATTCGGTCTGATGGGCAATTTCGGTCCGGCTGCCTTTGCGCAGGCGTCACCCGCCGCTCCGCTGTCGACCAAGCCGCTGCCTCTGCCACCGTTGGCGCATCCACCCGGCGACATCCCCGATACCCAGGTCTTTGTCGGTCATCGCTCCCCGCTGGGCTTCTTTCTCAAGGTTCCCGAAGGTTGGTCTCGGCGGCAGACGGCCACAGGCGTGGACTACAGCAGTGCCTACAACAGCGTATCCGTCGAGATCACACACGTCGCGTCGGCGCCGACCCTGGCCTCGGTGAAGGCGCAGCAGGTCGCTGCACTGGAAGCGTTGCCGACTGCGGTTCGCATCACCAAGGTCGCGGCGGTGGATCTGCCCGCCGGGAAAGCCATCCTGATCGCTTTCAGCTCGAATTCCGCGCCAAACGCTGTCACTGGAAAGGCCATTCGTCTGGAAAACGATCAATACCTGCTCTGGAAGGGAGGGCGCCTGGCGACGCTGACACTCTCCGCCCCCTACGGAGCCGACAACGCTGATCAGTGGAAGCTGATTGCGCGGAGCTTCCAATGGTGACCCCGCCGGCGATCGAGGCCGTTGATCTATACCGCTTTTTCCACATCGGTGACAGCGAGACCCGTGCCCTGCGCGGCGTCAGTCTGAAGGTCGAAGCCGGCGAGATCGTTGCCTTGATCGGCCCATCGGGCAGCGGCAAATCGACCCTGCTTAACTGCCTCGCCGGGCTTGACGAGCCTGACGGTGGAGAGGTGATGTTGCAGGGCGAACGTCTCACCCGCCGCCCCGAGGCCGAGCGCGCACGCCGTCGCGCCGCCAGTATCGGCATCCTTCTGCAATCGGGCAACTTGCTTGAGACGCTGTCAGTGGTTGACAACATCCGCCTGCAAATGGGGTTGGCACGCAAGCAGAACTCCGAACGCATCGACCGCCTGCTCGCCGATGTCGGGCTAACCGAGCGGCGCAGCGCCCGCCCCGGCCAATTGTCCGGCGGCGAACTCGCCCGCGCTGGACTGGCGGTAGCGCTTGCCGCAGCTCCTGCCATCCTGCTCGCGGACGAGCCCACAGGTGAGGTTGATGCCGCGACAGAAGCTCGTTTGCTCGAACTGTTTGACGCGCAACGCAAGGCAGGTGTGGCCGCGTTGATCGCCACCCACAGCGCCGCGCTGACGGCCTGGGCGAGCCGAGTGATCCGAATCCAAGACGGGAGAATCGACCATGGCTGAGCCGTTCGTTGAGGCCAGCGGCGTGGGCCGGAGCTTCCTTCTGGGTGGTCAGACGGTCGAGGCGTTGCAGCCCTCGTCGTTCCGTATCCTGCCGCATGACCGGATCGCTCTGATGGGGCCATCAGGTTGTGGCAAGTCAACGCTGCTGATGCTGCTTGCCGACCTTGATGCGCCGACTGCCGGGCGCCTGAGATGGCCGTCGCTGGGCGAGCATGGGTTGCTGCGCCCGACGCAGATCAGCGTGGTGTTCCAGGCGCCGAGCTTGCTGTCGATGCTGAACGTCGCCGAAAACGTCGCCCTGCCGCTGTTGATAGCCAACCAGCCCGGTGACCCACAGGCTGAGGCAGCACGCGCCCTTGACGCAATCGGCATTGCCGACCTCGCCGGCAAGCTACCGGAGGAACTTTCCGGTGGACAGGCGCAGCGTGTCGGCCTGGCGCGGGCGCTGGTCGGTCGGCCTCGCTTGATCCTGGCCGACGAACCGACCGGGCAACTCGACCACGCCACAGCGCAGCAGGTGTTTGATGTACTGCTCGCCGCACTCGAGGGCACCGATACCGCGCTGGTCGTCGCCACCCACGACCCCGATATCGCCCGGCGTCTGCGTACGATCTGGCGCATGGACCACGGCAAGCTCGAAACCGCCAAGGAGTTGCAGCAATGATCTGGATCTGGATTCGGGGATTGATTGGCTCGCGCCAGGGTCGGCTGTTCGGCGCAATGGCCGGCGTAGGGATCACAGTCGGGCTGATCGTCGCGATCGGCACATTCACAGCGAGTGCGTCAAGAGGCATGACCGCGCGGGCGATCGCCGGCGTGCCGGTCGACTGGCAGATCGAATTCCTCCCCGGGGCCGACCGTGCCGCCATCCTTGCCGACCTGAACCAAGCGGCGCACCCGACCGCTTCGGCCATGGTCGGCTATGCCGCAGTCGCTGGCTTCAAGGCCACGACCGGTCAGACCGAGCAGAGTACTGGCGTCGGCAAGGTGCTGGGCCTTCCGCCGAACTACCTCCAGACCTTCCCGAACCAGATCCGGCTGCTGGTCGGCACCTGGAATGGCGCGTTGCTCGCGCAACAGACTGCGGCCAACTTGCACGTCGGTGTCGGTGACGTCGTATCCATTGAGCGCAGTGGCCTTGCCCCAGTTAAGGTTGAGGTCGCTGGCATTGTGTCACTGCCAAACGCCGACTCGATGTTCCAGGTGATCGGCCTGCCCAAGGGTGCAGCGCCGCAGGCGCCGCCCGACAACGTCGCACTGCTGCCTGTCGCGCAATGGCACGCGGTGTTCGATCCGCTGCAAGCGATCCGGCCCGACCTCGTCCGGCTGCAACTCCATGTGCGCCTGCCACACGCCGATCTGGCAGGCGATCCGGGAAGCGCCTGGCAACAGGTCACGCGCAGCGCCAACAATTTCGAGGCACGGGTTGCCGGCAGCGCAGTGATCGGCGATAACCTCGGTGCAAGGCTGGCCGGAGCGCAGGCCGACAGTCTGTATGCCCGTGTGCTGTTCCTCTTCCTTGGCGTTCCGGGCGTGATGCTGGCCGGGCTGTTTACCCTTGCTGTCGCCAATTCCGGAACCGAGCGGCGCCTGCGCGAAGAGGCATTGCTGCGTACCCGCGGCGCCAGCGTCAGGCAACTGCTCGGTCTCGCCAGTCTTGAAGCGCTGGTCATCAGCACAGGTGGCATGGCGATAGGTGCAGCGCTGGCCGTGGTTGCTGCACTGGCTTGGTGGAACATCTCCGTGCTGGCATCGTCGCTGGCCTGGGCGCTGGTCGCGATGGTCGTCGGCCTGCTGCTGGCCGCTATCGGAATCATGGTGCCGAGTTGGCGCGCCGCGCAGCAGCAGACCGTGACGTCATCGCGGATCAGTAGTATGCGCGCTGGCTCGGCGCTATGGCAAAAACTGTTCATCGACATTGTTCTTCTGGTGTTGGCGGCAGCGGTATTCTGGCTGGTTGCTCGGACCGGATACCAGATCGTGATCGCACCAGAAGGTGTGCCGCAGACCGCCGTGCACTACGACGCGTTCATCGCACCGCTGGCACTCTGGATCGGAGCGGGGCTGCTGATCATCCGCCTGGTGCACCTGATGCTCGAGCGTGGTCGACCGCGACTCACACGCTTGTTGCTACCGATTGCCGGTCGGCTGTCGCCAGTGGTTGCCGCGGCGTTGTCTCGCCAACGCCATCTGATGGGACGCGGGGTCGCATTGGTTGCGCTGGCGTTTGCCTTTGCCGTTTCCACAGCGGTGTTCGACACGACTTACGAGGCGCAGGCGCTGGTCGATGCGCAGTTGACCAATGGTGCCGACGTGACTGCGACCGGGAACACACTGCAGCCCGCTGGCAGTTACCTCCAGCAATTGGCGGCGCTTCCAGGCGTGACCGCCGCAGTACCGATGATGCACCGCTATGCCTATGTTGGCACCGACCTCCAGGATCTCTACGGGATCGATCCGGCGCGGATCGCACAGGCCACGCCGATGTCGGATGCCTATTTCGCCGGGATAACTGCTCGGCAGGCGCTGGCGCGCCTGGCCGCGCAACCCGACGGTGTGTTGGTCTCGGAGGAGACTGTGCAGACCTTCCAATTGCAGACTGGCGACCAGCTGAAACTTCGGCTGCAGAGCGCGGCTGACAACAAGTACCACGTCGTCCCCTTCCGCTATATCGGCATCGCACGCGAGTTCCCTACCGCGCCGAAGGATTCGTTCCTGGTCGCCAACGCCAGCTATGTCGCACGGATGACGGGTAACGATGCGCACGAGATCGTCCTGATGAGGACCAGCGGCAACCCGGCGGCGGTCGCCGCTGCGGCGCGAAAGCTACTCGTTTCACGCCCGGGAATCCAGATCACAACGCTGGGTGAGGCCCAACGGCTAATCGGCTCCAGCCTGACTTCCGTAGATCTGCGTGGTTTGACGACTCTCGAACTTGGCTTCGCGGTGCTGATGATCGCCGGGGTTACCGGGCTCGTGTTCCTCCTCGGTCTAGCCGAGCGCCGCAGAAGCTTCACCATCCTTGCTGCGCTCGGTGCCACGCCGTCTCAGCTCGGCGCGTTTCTGTGGAGCGAGGCGCTATTGATGGTTGGTGCGGGCGCAGTGGGCGGAGCGGTCATTGGCCTGACCGTCGCCGAGATGCTGGTCAAGCTGCTCAGTGGGGTCTTCGACCCGCCACCCGAAGCGCTTTCCATTCCTTGGACTTACCTGGGCGTCGTGGCGTTCGCGGCAGCGGCCTGCGCGGCAGCCGCCGTGTTGATCATGCGCGCCATCGCTCTGAAACCTGATCCGATGGCGCTGCGTCAGGGGTAGGACAAGTTGCTGCAACTTCCATCGCAATGTCGCGCTATACAGACCGGCAGCGATCTGCCGTTGTTTGAGGCCTTGTCGGTATGGCCCCAGCAGGGGCACGCAAGCAAAAAAGAGGCGTTCCATATCCTTGGAACGCCTCTTACCGCATCGCATCAACTCGCCCAGGGACAAGCCAGGAAGTTACGATTTTCCTTGAGCCCCGCCTCCCGGGCGGGGCATCACCCAGCCCGGGAGGCGGCTTTTTAGTCGTCGTTGCTTTCGCCCTTGCCCTCGTGCTCCTCGTCGGCCAGGTCGGCTTTGGCGGTGAGGATCTGTCCGGACATAGCATCGACCTTGACGTCAGTGGCCTGAGTGTCATTGACCACTTCCACGCTATACACCAGCTTGCCGTTTTCATCGTTGAGTTCGGCGTGCGCTGCACGTCCGCCCACTTTTTGCTCGGCAGCCGTGACTGCCTGGATCAGCGTGACCTTGGTCTGGGCGATGTTCAGATCGTCCTCGCCGTTGGTCTGCTGTGCCGAGTTAGAGGCAACGGCGACGCCCAGGCCACCTGCGAGAAGTGCTGCACCCAAGGCGGTCATCAAGATGTTGCGTTTCATGTCGAAACTCCTTTCGTATAAATGATCGACGGGTTGAATTCTCGGCGTCATCACTTAGCACAAAAGTAGCGTTTGATGACACTTTTCGGGGCACATGATGGTGCTGTAGCAGACGCGTCGCAGTGCCCTGTTATCTGCCCCCGGCACAATGCGCAGCAAGACCAACCCAATTCAGAGCAATGCAAACACAACAGGGCTTGAGCGAGACCGAGGTCCGTGAGCGCATCGCACTGGGTCAGGTCAACCGCACACGTACGCCGACCAGCCGATCGCTCTGGCAGATCGTTTCCGGCAATGTGTTCACCCGCTTCAATGCCCTGCTGGGCACGCTGTGGGTGATGGTGATTCTCGTTGGTTCATGGAAAGACGCCCTGTTCGGCTGGGTTCTGGTGGTCAACGCCGCGATTGGCATGGCACAGGAACTGCGCGCCAAACGCACCCTGGATCGTCTGGTGCTTCAATCGGCAGCCCCCGTTCGGGTGCTGCGCGACGGTCGGGTGATCGAGATCGCTCGCGAGGATCTCGTGCTGGACGACGTCCTTGAGCTCGCCGCTGGAGACTCGGTCCTCGTTGACTGCGTGGTGCTGCAATCGACGGGGCTGGAGCTCGACGAATCTCTGCTCAGTGGGGAGTCCGATGCGGTGGCACGGCATCCTGGACAGACGCTGCCATCGGGCAGTCTGGTCGTCGGCGGCAACTGCCGCTGTCGCGCCAGCGCTGTGGGCGAGGCCGCATCGATCTACCGTCTGGAGCAACAGGCACGCCAATTTGCCCTGGCGCATTCCGAGCTACGCGCCGGAATCAACCAGATTTTGCAGGTCGTGGGCTGGGCGCTCGTTCCAACAGCTGCGCTCCTGTTCCTAAGCCAGTTTGCCCTGGGCCTGTCTTTGTCCGCAGCACTGTTGTATGGGGCCGCGGGGGTCATCGCCATGGTTCCGCAGGGGCTGGTGTTGCTGACCAGTCTCGCGCTCGCCGTGGGGGCTGTGCGGCTGTCGCGGCGTCAGGCACTGGTGCAGGATCTGGCCGCAACCGAGGCACTGGCGCGCATCGACGTGATCTGCCTGGACAAGACCGGCACCCTGACCGAGCGCGAGCTGCATGTCGAGCGCATCGAACTCCTCACGAATCAGTCAGACATTTCCGCAGTGCTGGCGGCGCTGGCTGCTGCCGAGCCGCAGCCCAATGCCACGCTCCAGGCCATCGCGCGGCACTGGCCCATGCCGACGGCAGCGGTAAAGGTGCGGCAGACCGTACCGTTCAGCTCCACGCGCAAATGGAGTGGCGCAATCCTCGAGCCGCTCGGCGCCTGGGTGCTCGGCGCACCCGACCTGCTTCTTGCGCAGCGCAGCCCTGGCGATCCCGTACTGGAACGCGCCAATGCGCTGGCATCTGAAGGCTATCGCGTTCTGCTTCTCGCCCGAGCCGGTGCTGATCAGGTTGCGGCAATGCGCCTCGTCGACATCGTTCCTGCGGCACTGATCGTGCTGTCCGAACAAATCCGGGAGGATGCCCGCGCGACGCTACAAGAGCTGGAAAGGCAGGGCATCGGCATCCGCCTCATTTCCGGGGACCATCCCGCAACGGTGGGCGGCGTGGCGCGGCACCTGAACATCGACGGCGCCGAGCAGGTCGTCGACGCGACGACGGTGACTGAGTCTGAACTCGCCACACTGGCCCAGAGCCGCAGCGTATTCGCCCGCACCAGTCCGCAGCAGAAGGCCGACATCATCGCCGCCTTGCGCAACGCAGGTCATGCCGTGGCCATGGTCGGCGACGGGGTGAACGACATCCCCGCACTCAAGCAGGCTGACGTCGGTGTGGCCATGGGCTCAGGTGTGCCCGCTTCTCGCGCCGTGGCGCAGTTGGTGCTGCTGGACAATCACTTTGCCAATATGCCGGCGATCATGGCCGAAGGTCGGCGCGTGGTGGGCAATCTCGAGCGCGTCGCCGTGTTGTTTCTGACCAAGAGTGTTTACGCGATGCTGCTGGCACTGGCCGTCGGTGTCGCGGCAGTGGCCTTCCCATTTCTACCGCGGCATATTTCTTTAGTCGATGCGCTGACCATCGGTATTCCCGCCTTCATCTTGTCCCTGGCGCCCAACGGCGAACGCCTGCAGCCCGGTTTCGTCGGCCGTGTGTTGCGCTTTGCCCTTCCTGCGGGGCTATTCGTTGCTGCCGCAGTTTTTGCCGCCTTTGCGCTCCTGCGCACCCAATGGAACGCCAGTCTGGACGAGGCACGCACAGCGGCGACCCTCGTGCTCTTCATCACCGCCCTGTGGGTGCTGGTACTGGCGGCTGCTCAGCTGCGTGCGCTGCTCGTTGCCAGCATGGCGACACTGTTCACGCTCACGCTGCTGATTCCTGCGTTTCGGACATTCTTCGCCTTGCAGATCCTGCCTACACTGGCTTGGCTGGAGTGCATGGGCATCGCCGCAGTCTGCCTGATCGCGCTGCACTGGAGTCGTGCCGTGGCATTGGGTTTGCCACTACTGCGGCCGCGCCATCGACGCTGGAGACGCGCAGAATTGTTGCAATGGCTCGTGAGTGCAGACAGCCCGAAGGTATTTCTCGTCGTTTCTGCGCTACTGGTCATCGGCGGCGCCTGGCTGTTTTTTGGCACGCTGGAAGATGTGGTGAGCAAGGACCCGCTCGTGGCCCTTGACACGGCGATTTTTGCGCTGCTCCAGGGGATGCGCACCCCAGCGGCGGGGCATGTGCTGGTCGGCATCACTGAACTCGGGGATACCGCTGTCCTATTGCCCATGATCCTGGCCGCGCTGGTCTGGTTCGTCGTGCGCAGGCTGTGGTTGACCGCTGCATATTGGCTTGGCGCCGTCGGCGTTGCGCAGTTGCTGGTCGAGGTGATCAAGCTGGCGACTCACCGGCCGCGGCCCTTATCGTTGTATTCAGGTTTGGAACAATTTTCGTTTCCCAGTGGTCATGCGGTCATGAGCACGGTGGTGTACGGTTTTCTCGCCTGGCTTGTATTGCGTCGCGCGTCACTGAGATCGCGATGGGTCGGGGGCGGCATCTCCATGGCACTGATTGCCGCCATCGCATTTTCTCGCGTCGTCCTCGGGGCGCACTGGTTCTCGGATGTGCTGGGTGGTCTGTCCTTTGGTGTGGCATGGGTCGCGCTGCTCGCACTGGCCTACACCTATCACTGCCGGGAAAGACTGCATGAACGGGGACTTGCGTTGTTCCTGCTCGGGATGATGACCATCGCGGCCATCATCCACAGCTTTAGCGCGCACCAGGGGGACATGAAACGCTACTCGATACCAACGGGACAAACAGTCTCAACGTGTCTTAGCGCGCATCAAGGTACGAGCTGGGCATGATGCACACTTGCCGGGGATCAACAAAACGAAGATGACGGGTTAGCGTAGTAATCGGGCCATGGCCGCAAATCGCCCGAAAGTCGCTCAGAAAAATCCATTTTTAATCAACTACTTGGCGTGAGTGACTTGAGAGAGGCAGGAGTTATGCATCCTCACAACCCTGGCCGCAGAGCAGGGGTGAGTCTGAACCGGCTGACCCGCACGAAACTGGCCGCCTAATGATTGAGATTCTGGGTGCATTGATCCTGAATGGCGGCAATGAGCGTCTCTGATGCCCACTTGTATTGTTTGACGGATTCGCATCCCTCGATCGCTCAGATCAAACAAGGGCGAATCCCGGTTTTGGTGAGATTCGCCCTGGAACCGAACCATCCAGCGTTTGGCTTACTTGGTGGCAGGCGCCTCACCAGCCGGCGCCGCTTTTTTGGCTACCGCCTTCTTGGCGTGGTGCTTGTAGTGCTTGGTGTGCTTTTTCACGGCGGGTTTTGCAGCCTGATTCACGGCTGCCGCTGCGGGGGCAGTTGCCGCAGCGGGGGCGGCGGATTCCGCAGCAAAAGCTGAAGACTGCGCAAGCGCAACGCCCAGGGTCAGGGCAAGAATCGAGGCCAGTTTGTTCAGAGAAGTGTTCATGAAGGGGATCCCCAAGTGACAGAGCGACAGTGCTCTTATGAGGGATAACCCTGGACGGAGTGGTTTGGTTGACACGGACTGTCTGGTGCGAGTGGGAACTGACCTTGCCCCTGGAATCCGTATCCCATAGCCGACTCATGCACTGGCGTGCCGGGGTTGGTTGGCGAGCCAGTTTTCTTCGAACCGCATCGGGCTGACATAGGCCAGCGTCGAGTGCAGTCGGGTGCGGTTGTACCAGAGCATCCAGGCGACGGTTTCGTCCATGGCCTGGCGCCGGGTCTTGAAGCGCTGCCCATGCAACCGCTCCACCTTCAACGAACCGAACAGCGTCTCGCTGCAGGCGTTGTCCCAACAGTTGCCGCGACGGCTCATCGACGCGGTGATGCCGTACTCGGTCAGGACGTCGCGGAAGTCCTTGGCCGCGTACTGGCTGCCGCGGTCGCTGTGGAAGATCAGCCCGGCCTGCTTGCTCGGATGGCGCTTGAACCACGCCATGCGCAAGGCGTCGATGACGATGTCGCGCGTCATGTCCTGGCGCAGGCTCCAGCCGATGACTTGGCGACTGAACAAGTCGATGACCACGGCCAGGAACAGCCACCCTTCGTCGGTAGCGATGTACGTGATGTCGCCCGCCCAGACCTTGTCGGGCTGATCCACGTTGAACTCACGGTTGAGCAGGTTCGGCGCGATCGGCAGGTTATGGTTGCTGTCTGTCGTGACCTTGAAGCGTTTCTTGCCACGGGCCCGGATGCCGTGCCGTTGCATGAGTTTCTGAACCCGCTCCTTGCCCACCCGGATGCCCCTGGCCAGCAGTTCCTTCCACGTGCGTGGCCAGCCGTAGCCGCCGCGCGTCTCGGCGTGGATTGCCTTGATGTGCACCAGCAGCGCATCGTTGCTCAGGTGGCGGCGCTGGGCGCCACTGGCGCGGCGAACGAAGTGCGCGTAGTAGCCGGCCACGCTGACTTCGAGCACCCGGCACTGCACCGAGATCGGCCACACACGGCGGTGGCGTTGGATGAAGGCGTACTTCACTTGGCTGCCTTGGCGAAGTACGCCATCGCTTTTCCCAGGATGTCGCGCTCCATCTTCACCCGCGCCAGCTCGGCCCGCAGCCGACTGATCTCCATCTGCTCGGCGCTCACGACCTTGCTGTCGGCACCGGTCAGCTTGCCCAGTCGAGCCGCCTTGACCCAGTTGAACAGCGTCTGATCCACCACGCCCAGCGTGCGTGCCGCCGCCGCAATACTCTGGCCGCCCTCGACCAGGCGCACCGCCTCCTGCTTGAACTCCAGCGTGTACCGCGCCCGCCTTATCGTCTTCGTCATTTCGATTCTCCTTGCTTGGATTAAATCACTCAGCAAGGGATACGTTTTTCGCGGGCAAGGTCAGCTTCGCTGTCGACGCCTATGTGAACTTCTGTCGCCGGCAGCCGTGGCAGGAGGCCGTATGTTCCTCGCTGACCGAGCTATTCGCATCGGCGATCCACAGTGAACGTCTTGCTACCTGGCCCGAAAACTATCCGTGGATCGAGGCGGATGGCCTGCAGTACTTTCGCAATCGAACGACTCAGTCCCGCCGCGATGTGGAGCAAGGGCTGACGCTGACTCTCGACCACTTCGACACCAGCGAGCTGCAGCAACGGGCTCTGGACATCCTGCAGTTCAAGCTCGACGTGCTCTGGCAGATGAACGATGCCATGGCATTGAGGTACAAGGTGCCGCTATGAGAGACGAACGACTCCCTGACTCTGCCGATCCACGGCGTCCCGGCTTGAATCCGAGATTCCGCCTCCAATGGGAAGAGGCGCAGCAGGCCTGGGTTCTGCTGTATCCAGAGGGCATGGTGAAGCTCAATGGCAGTGCAGGCGAAATCATGACGCGATGCGATGGCGTCCGCTCCGTGGGCGACATCGTGGCGGACCTCGAGGCTGCTTTCGGCGAAGCCGATCTCGCCCCGGATGTTGCACAGTTCTTTCAGATCGCTTCGCAACAAGGTTGGCTGCAATGGACATGACACCTCCTGTCGGCCCACCGCTCTGGATCCTTGCCGAGTTGACCTACCGCTGCCCGCTGCACTGTGCCTTTTGCTACAACCCGGTCGATTTTGCACGGCACGACCAGGAAATCTCCACCGACGACTGGCTGAGGGTCCTTCAACAGGGGCGCGCCCTGGGCGCCGTGCAGTGTGGTTTCTCCGGTGGAGAACCTCTGCTTCGCGACGATCTCGAAGTCCTTGTCGCCGAAGCGCATCGGCTCGGCTACTACACGAATCTGCTGACTTCGGGGGTGGGACTGACCTCGCGGCGCGCAGACGCGCTTAAGGCCGCCGGACTCGATCACATCCAGCTCTCCTTTCAGGACTCGACACGCGAGATTAATGATTTTCTTTCACATACACGGACCTTTGAACTCAAGGAGCGCGTCGCCAGACTGATCAAGGACAACGGCTGGCCGATGGTCATGAATGTGGTGATCCACCGTCTCAACATCGACCACATCGACCGCATCATTGAAATGGCCGCGGATCTCGGCGCCGAGTATCTCGAACTCGCCAACGCCCAGTATTACGCGTGGGCGCAGGTCAATCGGGCCCATCTTTTGCCCACTCGGGAACAGGTGCAACGGGCAGAGGACGTCACCAATGCTTGGCGCCAGCGACTGGGCGACAAGATGCGCGTCTTCTTAGTCGTTCCAGACTATTACGAAAGCCGTCCGAAGAAGTGCATGAACGGATGGGGCAATGTATTTCTGACTGTTGCTCCGGACGGTACCGTCTTGCCTTGCCATACGGCACGCATGCTTCCAGGACTCGAATTTCCCAAAGTGGGCGAGATGACGCTGCGCGAGATCTGGTTTGAATCCGAGGGATTCAACCGCTACCGCGGATCGTCCTGGATGAAAGACCCGTGCCGGGACTGCGATGAACGGGAAAAGGATTGGGGCGGATGCCGTTGCCAAGCGTACATGCTCGCAGGAGATCCTGCCGCAGCGGATCCGGTCTGTGCGAAATCGCCAGTCCATCAGGTCGTCGAGGCCGCGGTGGCGAAAGCCGGGAGTGTAGCTTTGTCCGAACACCCCCTTGTGTTCCGGAGTGCCGATCAGTCGCGTCGACTCCAACGCATGTTTTGAGTCCAAGCACTACGCCATGGTTCACGAACAGAAACTCCGACCTGCCGCACTGACCCGCATACTTGCCCTGTCCGCCTTGGCACTGGCATGGCAGGGAAGCGCCGAAGCCCAACCCGTTCTAGTGGCTGCTGCATCAGCTCCGGTATCGACGGCAGCTTCGCCCGTGGTGCAGTTGCAAACCGTGACCGTCTTTACTGGCAGCACCGAGGGCTTTCGCGCCCCGCCGAAGCATGCCTATGCAATTGACAACGACACCCTCAAGCAGCAGCCCGCCACCAATTTCCCGCAACTGCTGGCGCAGCATCTGCCCGGCGTGGCGCTGACCCACGAGCAGGGCAACCCGCTGCAGCCCACGTTGCACTTCAACGGCTTCGCCGCCTCGCCGCTGCTGGGCACACCGCAGGGCCTGTCGGTGTTTCAGGACGGGGTGCGGGTGAACGAGCCCTTCGGCGACGTGGTCAACTGGGACCTGATTCCTACCAACGCCATACGCTCCATCCATCTCGTGCCCATCACCGACCCAGTGTTCGGTCTCAACACCCTGGGCGGTGCGGTGTTGCTGCACACCGAGGACGGCCTGTCGGCGCCAGGCGGCGACGTCGGCATGGAATTCGGCAGCTTCGGCAAGACATCCGAGCAGGCACGTTATGGCACCCATGCGGGCGACTGGAGCTATTTCTTTGCGGTGCAAAACCAGCATGAGAACGGTTTCGCCCCCTATACCGCCAGCAGCGACCGCAGTCTGTTTGGCAAGGTCACGCGCCAAGCGAACGGTAACGACTTGGACTTCAGCTACACCTTCGCCAAAAGCCATCTGGCAGGCTCGCAGACGCTACCCAAGCAGTGGATGAACACCCCCACGGCCGTCTACACCGCACCGGACAACATCGACAACCAGCTCAATTTTTTCAACCTCGGCGACACCCAGAGCCTGAGTCCGCACTGGCAGCTTGCCGCGCGGCTGTATTTGCGCAACAGCGACCAGAGCGGTTTCAACAGCAACGTCAATGGCAACTATGACGGCAACACAACCACGTTGGGCAACTCGGTGGCCGACAACGTCCTCAATGGCCTGCAGCAGCAAAGCCGAGGCCTGAGCCTGGCCCTGCATAACGACAACCCACTGTTCGGCCTGGGCAATCACGCCAGCCTGGGGATGAGCGTGGACCACCAGTCGGTGGACTTCACCCAGATCCAGCAGGCCGCCACCTTCACGCCGCAGCGCTACACCGTGGGAGTCGGCCCGTTCGACCAAGGTCCGGTGAGCCTTGGGGTGCGCAACCGCTACAGCGGCGTGTACTTCACCGACCGCTTGGCGGCCACGCCCTGGCTCGACCTCTCTGCCGGCGGGCGCTACGAACGCGCCAACGTCGATATGACCGACAGGCTCGGCGGCGCGCTCGGTGGCAACCACAGCTACAGCCGCTTCAACCCCAGCGTCGGTCTGGACCTGCATCCCAGCCCCAAGGCCTCGTACTACCTGCGCTATGCCGAGGGCATGCGTGTGCCGATGGCTGTGGAACTCACCTGCGCCAGCCCTGACGCCCCCTGCACCCTGCCCAATGTGCTGGTGGCCGACCCCGACCTGCACCTCGTCATCGCGCGCACCGCGCAGGCCGGCGCGGTGTGGAAGCTGGGTTGGATCCGGGTTCATGCCGAATACACCCACACGCAGTTGAACAATGCCATCCAGTTCATCAGCCTGGCGAACATGACCCAAGGCTATTTCATCAACATTCCGCAAGAGTTATTCCGTACCGCCACCCTGGACCTGACCAGCGGCAGCGAGCGCTGGCTGTGGTCGGCCTCCATCAGCCACACTGTGGCCACCTACGAGTCCGGCTTTCAGGAGCCCAGCGCGAGCAACTCCAGCGCCGACGCCAACGGCAACATCCAGGTGCAGCCCGGCAACCGCCTGCCCAATATTCCGACGTGGAGCGTCAAGCTACTTGCTCAATATCAGCCTAGCGAACGCCTGCAACTGCATGGCGCAGTTGTGGCTTACGGCGCGCGCTATGCGCAGGGTGACGAGAACAACCAAGACAACAACGGCCGGGTGCCGGGCTATGCCGTGGTCAATCTCGGTGCGCAATACAAGCTGGACCAGCACTGGCGCCTGAATCTATCCATCCACAACCTGTTCAACCGCGTGTACGCCGATTTCGGTCAGCTCGGTGTGAACGAATTTACCGGCGCCAACCGCAGTTTCAGCAGCGACCCCGCCACCTGGCAGAACACCCAGTTCGTCGCCCCAGGCGCCCCCAGAGGCATCTGGCTGGGGGCAAGCTATTCGTGGAACTGATGCAAGTTTTATTCAACCACAAGTGAAGGAGATACACATGTACTCAATGGACAAAATTAAACATCTCGACACTCTCGGTCGGCATGCCCCGGCCGCGATGCAGGCTTTCGCCGCGTTTGATGCGGCAGCCATGGCACCGGGGGCGTTGTCTGTGCATACCAAGGAATTGATCGCGCTTGCCGTGGCGCACACGACGCAATGCCCGTATTGCATCCAGATCCACGTCGACCGCGCCCGCAAGGCCGGGTGCAGCGATGCTGAAATTGCCGAAGCGGTTCTCGTGACCGCCGCATTACGCGCCGGTGCCGCCGTGACCCACGGCACGCATTGCTTTGCTTGATGTTCCAAAACGCAGCCTCTCTGGAGTCCAACCATGATTCAAGTCAGCGTGATGTACCCGAACCAGGACGACGCCCGGTTCGATATGGCGTACTACACCGAAATCCACATTCCCCTAGTACGCAAGCTCACCGGCGATGCCTGCCGTCGCGTCAGTGTGCAGCGCGGGCTGGGCGGGCCGCAACCGCATTCCAAGCCAACCTATGTGGCGCTGGGGCATTTGTACTTCGATTCGGTGCCCGCCTTCGAACAGGCGTTCGGTCCGCATGCCCAGCAAATCATGGCTGACCTGTCCAACTTCACCAACCTCAATCCCACCATCCAGATCAATGAGGTCGTTGTGGAGTGATGGCATCAATATTTCAGGAGTGCGAATCATGGCGTACCAATCCAGAACGTGCAGGCGCGTGGTAAGCAGTGTCGCCTGTGCTCTCTCCCTCTTTGTCACGATTGCTGCTGCAGACGCTCAGTCCGACGTCCTAGATGTGTCAAATTGGCATTCAAAAAGAGCTGCACCTGTCGAGAGCGCGGACGTGCTCAAGCACGAAGCTGAATCAGGAAAGTTGGAAGCGCAACTGCGTTACGCAAAATACCTGTTCGATCATGACGAGAAATCCATCGCAGTTCTTTGGCTGACAGAGGCGAACAATCAAGGGAGCCTCGAGGCCGAATACCTGCTGGGGCAGCTATATGAGAATGGCGATGGCGTCGCGCAGGATTTCGAGCAGTCGCAGTACTTCTTTGGCAAGGCAGCCGATCAAGGGTATGCCCCGGCGCAGTACAAGCTCGGAAAGTTATTGATCAACTCCGAGTTCGACGATCCTCAGATGGACACCACATCTGAACAGGAACTGCAGAAAAAAATTACCAGAGGAGTTACGTTGCTGCGTAAGTCGGCCAATTCCGGATATGCACCATCCCAATACGAGATGGGCCTGCTTGCACTCAACGGCAACATGACCGAAAAAAACCCGCAGGAGGCATTTTCATACCTCAAGAAGGCAGCTGATCAGGGAGTAGCCGCCGCGGCATACATGACGGCAACTTGCTATGCATCTGGAATCGGAACTGCGATCAACACAGAGTCTGCTATGCAGTATCTGCGCAAGACAGTAGGCCTCGCTGGCCCGGAGTCCGATTATGGACGCGATGCAGAATCGAAGCTGAAAGAACTTGGAGTGTCGGCGAACCATTGATCCGGCCCGTCGAAGGCTGAAATGCATCCGAACGCCCTCAAGTTTTGTGATGGATGGACAAGTGCGACGACCGCAGCAAGCCCTGCGGTTACAGCTGGAAAGAGGGGGCCGAGGGAATCTCCTTGCCGACCCTCTCGGCGCAAGAGTCGCTCCTGCTCATGATGGCGCGCGCGCTTGCAGGCCTCGGCTGCGCCGTTCTGTGTGTCGAATCAGTAGTGTCTGGTTTATTGGCTGTCAGCGAGCCGCCTAGCGAATGTTGACGTGGGGTTTGAGCGATTCATGTGTGTCCACGATTTGAATTTCGGTTTACCGATTTGCGATGCTGGTGGGTTTGCACGACCCGAGGTGATGCATGAACATCGGCAAGACGCTGTTTGCGCAGGGGATGGAGTTTGTGCCATGGAAGACATTTGGTCGCATCATCGAGCGGCACCAGGGCGACGTCGGAGTGCGCACGCTAGCCCGTCGGACTTCAGTTCGAGCGAACCCGTATGATTAGCGCGGCGCGTTTTTTTGGCCGGCGGCGCGCTGATCGAGCGCTGCGGACCGCACAGCGGTCTACGCGTGGCAAACGAGCACCTCGCGGGTAGGATCACGCCCGGAGATTTTGCCGCGGTCGCCAGACGCAGCAGATTCCAGAAGTTCAGCGATGCAGGCGCCTGGGTGGCCGCCCTCCACGGCCAGTGCGAGCACAAACCAATGACCTCCGCGTCGATCGGGTTTGTCACCACGCTGGTCAAGCGGGCGTGAGACGAGGTGTTGACGGCGTGCACTGCGGCGTGCGCGCTGACTCACCCATGAAGCATGTTGACCGCCACCGGCACCTTGCCCAAAGCCATGACGGCCATGGCAAGGTCGCCGGTGCGCGGCCGCTCAGCCCCTGCACAGGACATCAGGACATGCAGGACATGCTCTGCGGAGTTTTCTGTGCGAGCGACTCGGTGGACGCGGTCATCGCTCGGAGCGGCAAACCCGAGGACTCTGTGCCACAGGGACGGTTCTCAGTCAGCCAACAAGCGCGCGATGAATAAACCAAGGCGCCACGCTAATCGGTGCCCGCCGAAACGCGCAGGAATTCACATCGACGTTTCCCCACCGCCCGCGCAATAGTCGCTCCAGTCGCGCATCAGCACCCGGCGGCGCTCCAGGGCGTCACCCCGACGATAGGCGGCCTCGGCCGGGTCCATGATTTGATGCGCCAGCGCGTGCTCGATGATCTCGCGCGGATGGTGGGTGGCCTCGCCGGCCCAGTCGCGGAACGAGGAGCGGAATCCGTGGACCGTCAGACCAGGGTGCATGCCGCGCAGCAGCTCCAGCATCGCCATATTGGACAGGCAGTGCGGTTCGCCCTCGCGCAGGGTCCAGAACACCCAGTCGGCGTCGTCGTGGCGGGGCAGGGCGCGCAGCATGGCGACCGCAGCGTCTGAAAGCGCGACCCTATGCTTGACCCCCCCTTTCATGCGCTCGGGCGGAATCGTCCAGATGGCCGCGTCCAGATCGAATTCACCCCAGATGGCACCGAGCACCCCCGACGTGCGGCAGGCGGTGAGGATGGTGAGTTCCAGCGCGCGGGCGCTCATGCTGTCGCGTCGCCTTAGCTCGGCCATGAATCGGGGCAAGTCTTGCCACCGCATCGCCGGGTGGTGACGCACGCGGGACTTCTTTGAGATCGTCGGCAGCAGGGCGGCCAGATGCCCGCGCCAGGCGGCCGGATTCTCGCCACTGCGCAGCCCGCGCACCTTCGCCGCCGTCAGCACCGCCTCGATGCGCTGGCGCAGGCGTGTCGCCGTCTCGTGCTTGGTGGTCCATAGGGGATTGAGTACGTCGAGCACGGCAGCGGTGTCAATGGTCGATACGTCACGGCTGCCGATGACCGGATAGGCATAGGTCTCCAGCGTTGCCGACCACTGTGCCGCGTGCTTGGCGCTCTTCCAGCCCGCGCGCTTGGACGCGATCAGATCGCGCGCTACGGCCTCGAAGGTAGGGATGCCGACCTCGCGTTCTTCCTTGTGGTGCTTCGTCTGCAGCGGGTCGATTCCAGCTTCGCGCCGTGCGCTGCGAAGTTCGGCAGCCTTGGCGGCGGCTTGCGCCAGCGTCAGGTCGTCGTAGCGACCCAGACTCATTTCCGTGGTCTTGACCTTCCCGCCTTCACCGCCTGCACTCTTGGAGTAACGCAGCATCCAATACGCGCTCGACGCACTGGTGACACGCAGATACAGACCAGGCGCCACACGGTGCATGCCGACCTTGCGTCGGCGGCTCTCCACTTCCTTGACAGTCAACATCCCTGAAGCCATGATGCGTCCCACAATTCCCACAAATCATCCCACAAATCGGCGTGGGCTGTAGCGCGATGATATGGGAATTTGTGGGAACAGGGGAGAATTTCAGGCTATGCCGTAAGTTGTTGTTGTAAAACAGAATTACCACTAAAAAATGCGCTTATTAGGGGTCAGAGCGTCCCATACGTTCCCGGCGATGAAAACTATCGAAGCGGACTTCGTCTCCGCCAAAACATAAGCCTAAGTGATTGATTCACTTAGGCCTTTTTCTTTTCTGCGTTCACCTGTCATCAAAGTCGGTGTGATCCA
>JAGWRJ010000366.1 GCA_028869725.1 Alphaproteobacteria bacterium
CCGCTGAAGTTCTTTTCGCGTTGTTTCGTCGAGCACTATAGGATCGGCAACACGCATGATTGGTCTCCCAATCATAAGATGAGACTCAATCCATACTGGATGCTATTTAAGACGCACTACACTAGGAATTCGGGCAAGCGACCCATCACGGCGGATGCGGTGTTACGATAAGCGTGTGAACCGCCGGTTCCACACCTTCGTCTCGGTTGCCGCCATCCTCTTGATAGCGGTCTCGCAGATGTGCGAGCTTTTCGATCGGTGGGACACCATTGCCGACTTTGGACATGACTCCGAATTTATGTTCATTGTGATCGGCATGTGCATTGCGATGAGCGTCCTTTTGGCGTTGTTGATCGTCAAGCTGGCCAGGATTTTCTTCTCGCTTGTCGCGCGGCTCTTACTGGGTGCCTCGCCTCCAGCCCAGCCGCATTCTTATGGAACCGACTATCTGTTGCTGCTTTTCTCACCTCCTCTGAGCTTCACCTCTCTCCGCATCTAGAACTCTCTGCTCTTCCTCAAGCGTGTTCGTGCGCGCGTGTGCGGTTGTATGCGCGCATTCCTCTTCGAACTGCGATTCGCGGGAGTTCTCATGAAACCTCTTTCTTGCTCCTTGAGGGGCGAGCGACTGCTCGTTTCCCTTTCAGGCGCCGTTTTGGCTGCCTTCGCCTTCTTGTTTATCATCGGTGTTTCAACCGTTGTGGGACAGACTTCCGACGCGGACGTTGTCACCGTCCAAAGCCGCCAGGAAAAATCTCAGTTGGTTGCGTACGGTCAGGTTGGGCCCGTCGTCATTGTTCCGGTGAGCGCGGCCGAACCCGGTGTGGTGACCGGTTTGCAGGCTCGGCCCGGTACGCATGTGCGCGCTGGACAGAGTTTGGCGCATATGAGCGGACCGGCCATCGATTCCCTTGTGGTGCAGGGCGAAGCCGATGTGCGCAGTGCGCAATCGCAGCTCGATGCGGCACGGAAATCGCTGGATATTGCGCGGCAACAACTTCCTTCGCACTTGACTACTCGACAGGCAGTACAGCAAGCCGAAAGCGCCGAGGCCCAGGCCCGGAGCGGCCTTGTGAACGCCCAGTCGCGGCTCAAAACAGTACGCCAGTTGATGACTGTTTCTTCTCCGGCGGATGGCATAGTGCTCCAACTCAACAGCGCCGATGGCGCGTTGGTCAGCGCCGGTCAGCCAATCTTGACGATTCAGCCGGCGAATGGACTCTGGCTCGTCGCCAATTATTACGGCGCAGATCTGGCGGTAATTCGTGTTGGAATGACCGGCCAGTTTCGACCGGCGGATGGAGGCGCTCCGTTGAAGGTCAGGGTTGCTTCCATTCCCGGCACGCTCGCGGCAGGTGGCGGCGAATCGATTGCTTTTGAGGCCCTCAATTCCAAGCACACCTGGATCAGCGGCGAGGCTGGCATGGTGGCTCTCGATCTGCCGCTGCGCCAAATGGTTGTGGTCCCAACTCGAGCACTGGTTCTGAATCAGGGCAAATGGTGGGTGATGATCCATTCTGCGGCGGGAGATCGCGCAGAGGAGGTGGTCCCCGGACCTACGCAAGGTTGGGACACCTTCATTGTGAGCGGACTCGCTCCCGGTACAAAGGTCGTGGTCAATAACGCTTACCTGTTATTCCACGCAAGCATTACCGAACAGTTTCAGATTCCGGATTGAGCGCCATGGCAGAGAACACTACTTTTCGTCGTTTGTTGATGCAGCCTCTGCTATGGGCGCTTGTCTATGGCTTTCTGATCTTCTATGGGCTTTACGCATACTGGAAGATTCCGGTCGA
>JAGWRJ010000367.1 GCA_028869725.1 Alphaproteobacteria bacterium
GCTGCGCGCAGGCACGCTGGACGGCGAGCGCGCAAGCCGGATTGAACTGGGACTGAACCATGAGGAGCAGCATCAGGAGCTGCTGCTCACCGATATCCTGCATGCCTTTGCGCAAAATCCCCTCCTTCCTGCCTACCATGCACCGCCGTCGCCTGCGCCCGTAGCGGCGGCGGCGCGCGAAATGGGGTTTCGGCACTGCGACGGCGGGCGGGTTGCCATCGGGTTCGCCGGCGATGGTTTTGCTTTCGATAATGAAGGTCCCCGCCATGAGGTCATTCTGGCTCCCTTCGCCATTGCCGACCGGCTGGTTACCAATCAGGAGTGGCTGGCCTTCATCGAGGCCGGCGGTTACCGCGAGCCGCGTCTGTGGCTGGCCGATGGCTGGGCGGTGGCGTGTGCCAACGCCTGGCAGGCGCCGTTGTACTGGCGCTATGAGGACGGCGCATGGCGCATGCTGACGCTGAACGGCCTCGTTCCGCTTGAGCTCGATGCACCCGTCTGCCACGTCAGCTTATACGAAGCTGATGCCTACGCCCGTTGGTGCAACAGACGTCTGCCCCTTGAAGCCGAATGGGAGCTTGCGGCACAGGCAGAGGCGAAAGAACAGGGCAATTTTCAGGAGAGCGGTCATCTGCGTCCCATTCCGGCGCGCACCGCGCAGTTCTTCGGCGACTGCTGGGAATGGACCGCAAGCCCCTACGCTCCCTATCCTGGCTTTGTGCCGCAAAGTGGAGCAATCGGTGAGTACAATGGCAAGTTCATGATCAATCAGATGGTGCTGCGCGGTGGCTCCTGCGCCACTCCAGGAGGGCATATCCGCGCCAGCTACCGCAACTTCTTCCATCCGCATCAGCGTTGGCAGTTCATGGGCGTTCGTCTGGCATCAGATCTGCCCCGCAGCCGGTCGCGTTCTGTATCAGGCTTTTCCCGCGACGTGGCCGACGGCCTCTCACGGGCGCAGAAAGAGCTGCCGAGCAAATATCTGTACGACACCCAGGGCTCAGAGCTCTTTGAGCGCATCTGCACCCTTGACGAATATTATCCGACACGCACCGAAACGGCGCTGCTCGCAGATGTGGTCAAGAGCCTGGCGTCCTGCCTTCTGCCTGGAACCACCCTGGTCGAATTTGGCAGCGGCTCAAGTACCAAGACCCGCCTGCTGCTCGACGGACTGGGTGCGATATGTGCCTACGTGCCGATCGACATCAACCGTGACTTTCTTCTTGGCTGCGCCAAAAGCCTCGATGCCCAGTATCCCAGACTTTCCATCCACCCGGTGGCCGCCGATTTTCTGGGACCGTTTCAGGTCCCTCAAGCCGTCAGGGGGACGCCCATGCTGGGATTTTTCCCCGGCTCCACCATCGGCAATCTCATTGACGCAGAGGCTGTGCGCTTTTTAAAGCGGGTGCGCGAAAGCCTTGGCGAAAACGGCCGCCTTCTCATCGGCATCGACCTTGCCAAGGACATTGCGTGCCTGCGCGCCGCCTATGACGACGCGCGCGGCATCACCGCCGCGTTCAACAAGAACCTTCTGGTGCGCATCAACCGCGAGCTGTCAGCAGATTTTGAGCTCGAGGCGTTCGACCATGAGGCGCGCTGGAATCCGCAGTTCCAGCGCATCGAGATGCATCTGGTGTCGCGCAGCGCCCAGGTCGTGCATGTGAACGGGCGGCCCTATCACTTTGCCGCCGGTGAAACCATTCATACCGAAAACAGTCACAA